>DATLFI010000131.1:0-33536 GCA_035524895.1 Thermoanaerobaculia bacterium
CGAGACCACCGTCGCCAGCGGGAACAGCATCCGCGGCACCGGCAGCTTGGTGAGCAGCGGAGCGTTCCCCCGCAGCGAGTTCATCGACGAGGTGATCGACTGGCTGAAGAAGTTCCAGAACAGGATGCCCGAGAGGGCGTACACTGCGTAGTTCTCGACGTCGAAGCGGAAGATCGCCGAGAAGACGATGCTCAGCACCAGCATCATCAGCAGCGGCTGGAGCATGGTCCACAGGAAGCCCAGGGTGGACCGGCGGTAGCGGACCTTGAGCTCGCGGCGTACGAGCTCGACGAGGAGGTCGCGGTAGGGGAGGAGATGGGACGTCATGGCTGGGAGGATCGAGCGGATGCGGATTGCGAGCGCCACGGGATCGTCATTACCATAGCCTCGATCGGGAAAAACTCCAGCACGGATCGCCAGCAGGCTGAGCCGATAGACTCCGGCTTCGAGCGAGCGGTCTGCGGGCGTCAGACGTTGAACTACCGATCATGCCGGTTCGGACTTGGAGGACCATGATCGCGGCCCTGGCCGACAAGGGACGCTTGCTCCTCCATCTGCTCCGATCCGAAGGCGTGCGATCGGTGACGGCGCGCGTGATCTTCGCTTGTCGGCGTCAGCTCGAGAATCGGTCGCGTGTCACCCTCCATTTCGGAGACGTGCCTCCTCTTCCTTCCAATGGAGCCGGCGAGATCGAGCGAGTCGTCGTGCCGGGGTCCGGCACGCTCGAGTCGCAGCGCCGAGCGATCGAGATGCTGGAGGCGGAGTTGCCCGCCGCGACCGCTCGGGGGGTGCTCCACTTGACCTCGTCCGATCCGAGCCATCCAAGAGGAGGCGCCGACTGGCACGTCGCCGAGCTTCGGGCGGGGCTCCATGCTTTGGCGTGGTCGTCGGTCGTCGTCTGGGCCGAGAGTAGGACCTTGAAGACACTCTGGGGTTCGTCTCCGGAGCGTCTGTGGGTGTTCGGCCTTCCGACCGAGCCACGTGAGCGCGCGCGTCGGCAGCAGCTGATTCTGGGATACCTTGCGCGAGCCCTGAGCTGTCAGGTGGTCCACGCACACGACCTGCGTTCTTTCGAGCGCTCAGCCCTCCTGCAGCTCGGGCTTCCTCTGGTCATCAGCCTTCACGACTTCCAGCTCTACTGTCGTCGGCCCCATCTGATGGAAAGCACGACCTCCTCATTCTGTGACTACTCGCGCGACCAGGAGCGCTGCCGCCGCTGCCTCGAGGCCGCTGGGCTACCGCAGGAGACCGTGGCGGCGGCCGCTCAGGAACGGTGGCGCCGCGAGGCGGCGGCACTCATCGATCGTGCGTCAGCCCTCGTGGCGCCGAGCGGGTTCATGGCGAATGCAATCGGCGACCTGTTCGGCGACCGCCACGTGCGGCGTAAGGTGCACGTGATCGAGAACGAGACGGCGTCGGCGCAGCGGAGAGACGCCGGTGGAAACGCCGGTACGCGAGCGCCGGTTCGTGTCGTCTTCGTTGGGCAGTTCACCCGCAGCAAGGGTTCGGCCCTGTTCGCGGAGATCGTCCGGGGGCTCGCCGCAGACTCCCGATTCGACTTCCGCGTGGTGGGTGGGATCGTCGATCACGAGTCGCTGCGATCGGCGCGAAGCGCGGGGCGTGTCGAGACGACCGGCTGGTACCGCAGGGAGCGCTTGCCGGACCTCCTGGACGCCGACTCTGATGTCGTGGCGTTCGTGTCGGTGGTGCCAGAGTCGTGGTCCTACACCCTGACGGAAGTGCTGACGTTGGGCACGCCGGTGGTCGCGCTGGACCTGGGAGCAGTCGGCGAACGACTGCGGCGTATCGGTCGGGAAGATTGGCTGGTTTCACGCGACGAGGGCGCGGGAGGTTTCGTGCGCCGCCTGCACGATCATGTCGAAGGCAGGCTCGTCTGGCCCGCGGGGCCCTGGGAGAGCCCGTGGAGCTCGAAACAGATGACGGCCCAGCACGCGGAACTGTATGAGGAGTGTCTGAAGCGGCAGAGTCGCGAGGCGGGACCAACCGTGGCGGGGACGCTGGGATGACGAACGAAAGAGTGGTGGAGGTGCCCTGGGCGCTCGCGCAGCTACCTCAGACCGGGATCGTGCTCGACGTCGGCAGCTGCGAAGCGACGTACCTGGCCACCATCGTCGGCCCCGGCCGGGAGCTGCACTGCCTCGATCCGCGCGACTGTTCGGACTCGCTTCCGCCGGGCGTGGCCTTTCATCAACAGAGCATTCTCGAGAACGACCTGGAGGCTGCGTCTTACGACGCGGTGCTCTTCCTTTCCACCCTCGAGCACATCGGGCTTCCCACCTATGGCCAGATGCTCTTTCGCCATGGCGATCGCCTGGCGCTCGCGGAAGCCGCCCGCTTGTTGCGACCCAACGGGCGGGTCATCCTCACCTTGCCGGTCGGCGCCAGCCGGATGACGACGTGGTTCCGTCAGTACTCGCCCGTCGACCTGAGGGACTTGTTTCGAGATTGGAGCTGGGAAGTGTCGTACTGGGGATACAAGGGTGGAGAGTTCGTGCCGATCGAAGAGAGCGAGGTGCTCCGCTTCGAGTATCGCGAGACTTTCTCCCCCGACTCCTTCGGGGCCGGGGCGGTCGCGGGGATCGCGGCCGCACCTCGAAGTCGGCGAAGCGAATCATGAGGATCGGTCTCGACTTTCGCTTCCTGACCTTCGGCTCACTCGTCACCAGACGAGGCATGGGCCGGTTCACTCAACAGCAGGTTCGCGAGGCTCTTGCTCTGGGCGGCGAGGACGAGTATGTCCTGTTCTGTCGCAAGGGAAGGGAACGGGACGAGATCGCGCCCGAGATCCGCCGTCATCCACGCGTCCGGCTGCGGACGCTGCCGCCAATGGAGCGGGGCAAGGACGCCGATCCACCCAACGGAGCGCGACTTCGCTTCGTGCTGGAGGGACAGATTCAGGAGATCATCGCGGCTGAGAAGCTCGACGTCTTCCACGCGACGACGCCGTTCCTCCTTGGGGATCTGGTCTTCCAGCGGGTCGATTCGTGCCCCTACGTGGTCACTCATTACGACCTGATCCCGATGGTGTACCCGAGGCAGTACTTTGCCGACCGGCAAGAGGGGCACTGGGAGCGGTACTGGTGTGACGTCTACACCTCCGCGGCGACGTTCGTCTCGAGGGCAGACCGACTGGCCGCTATCTCCCGCTTCGTCAAGTCTGAGGCTGAGGTGTACCTCGGGGTTCCCGGTCAACGAATCGATATTGCATACCCTTTTGCAGACCCGATCTTCAGACCGATGCCGGCCGGCGAAGGTGAGGCAGCTATCACCGAGCTGCGGGAACGGCTCGGCCTTCACGGAAACTTTGTGGTCTCTCTCTCGCATTTTCACTTCTCTAAGAATATGGAGGGCCTGCTCCGCGCCTTCGGAGAACTGAAGGCGTGTAGGCAACCGGAGTTGGCGCTGGTCGTCGTCTGTGAGCTTCTGCCGGACGAGGTGCGTCAGGTGAGAGACCTGGCGGCACGCTGTGGGGTGCGCGACCACCTGTACCTCACTGGCTTGATCTCCGACGACGAGCTCGTCGGCCTCTTCAACTGCTGCCGTGCCGCGGTTCATGTTTCGCGGTACGAGGGCTTCGGGCTACCGGCTCTGGAGGCCATGCAGTGCGGGGCAGCAGTAGTGGCCAGCAGGGCCGCCTCGCTTCCCGAGATCGTTGGGCCAGCGGCTCCGCTCGTCGATCCGGACCGACCCGACGAGATCGCGAATGCGATCGAGTCCATCCTGAAGAGCGAAGCTCTGCGGGCCGAGCTCTCCGAGAAGGGGCTGGAGCGCTCGTCGCTGTTTAGCGGCGAGCGCCTCGGCAACGCCATCCTGGCGTGCTATAGGACGGCCGTGGAGCAGCCCGCGGAGAAGCCACGCGCTCCAAAGTTGAGCTACTGGTCGCCAATTCCTCCCCAGCAGAGCGGCGTCGCCGACTACTCGTTCGAGCTGATCGAGTGGTTGGAGCAGCACGTCGATCTGGAGGTAGTCATCGATCGCGACGTGACGCCGCTACTCGACCGGCCGCTGCGATCAGTGTTCCGGTCGGTCGCGCGCGAGGGTCGGAGACGACCCTCCGCGGACCAGGTCGTGTTCCAGTTCGGAGCCTCGGACTTTCATTTGTTCGAGAGCGAGAGCCTTGACGTCAAGCCGGATCTTGTGACTCTTCACGATCTGACCTGGGGGCGCGTCCGCCGACTGGTCGCTGGTGGCGACGGGGTCCCTTTCAGGCGGGAAATCGCTCGGTTGGAGGGGCGCGAGGCGGTCCGGGAGTACGACGAGATCCTCGAGCTCGAGCTGACGAAGAGACACATTGCCCTCGAGGACTTCTTCACCCGCTACTTCCTCCTGGGTCCCGTAATCAGCGCTAGCAAGGTCCAGCTGGTCCACTTTCTGGGCGGAGCGGAGTCCCTCGCGGCGCGCTACCCGGATGCCCACCCGCAATTCGCCCAAATGGGGGTTGCGGACCCGACCGCAGCGGTGCCCTTCGAGAGCCGTGAGGTCACGAGGCGACCAGCTGTTCCTTCACGTCTGGAGGTCGGCGTTTTCGGAATCGTCGATCCGGTGAAGCGGATCGAGCGGCTCGCCGACGCGGTCGCCGAGCTCCGCAGGGATGATGTCGAGATTCGCGTCACCGTGTCCGGCCCGGCGGTGACCGAGGAGTACCGGGATGCGTTGGCTCGGTACCTCCGAACGTGCGGCGTCGAGCACGCCTTTCGCGTCTGGGGGCGTGTGACGCGGGCCGATTTCGACCGGCACCTGCTGGAAGCGGACGTCATCGTCAACCTCCGTTGGCCCTTCCGTCAACAGATGTCGGCAACTCTGATGCGGGCGGTGGCGGCTGGGAAGCCGGTGATCGTCACTGACGTCGCTGCCTGGCGCATGTTTCCGTCGGAGTTCTGTGACTACATACCGGTTGGAGAGGGGGAGGCGGAAGCGCTGGTGCGGGTGCTTCGCCGCCTGCATTCCGATCGGGACGAGATCGAGCGGCGAGGGGTCGCGGCGCGCAGGTTCTACCGCGAGCACGCGACGCTCGAGGTAATGGGAAGAAGGTACCTCGAGCTGCTCGGCCTGAGCCCACGAGAGTTGAGGAACGACGAGACCGCGCTCCCCCTGCCAGCGAGTGGCGTGGCCCAGGTCGAGCATCGACACGACCTCGATGTCGCCTGGGCCTTGGAGCAGCTGGTTCCGGATGCGGTCGAGCTCGAAGAGCGCCTGCGGCTAGCTGGAGGGCTCGGGGGCGCTCTGGCCGAGAGCGCCGTGCTCGCGGCGCTGTTGCGAAGGAGTGGAAGGCTCGACGGGCGGACCGACGTCGCCGTCTTGGGCCGCGTGGCACCAAGACTGATCGGGGTCCTCGAGACGGAGTGCGCAAGCATTACGCAAAGGACCGGCCTGCAGAACGGGCGCGATCAACAGTCGGGCGATGCACTTCCGCCGTGGGCGACAGACCTCGAGACGGGCAGCGCCGACGTGGTGATCGTGACTCGTGATCTCGATGTCTCCTGCCCGGAGCAGCTCAGCGCGGTGGTGTTCGAAGCGTTGAGGATCGTGGCGGACGATGGCATCGTGCTCGTTTCCTTCTGGTATCGCGCCGCCGGTACGGCGGAGCTCGGCGACGAGGGCTGGAGCGGCACTCTGTCCAGGTTGGACGTCGAGAAGGTGTTGATCGACTCTCCAGGCGCCGAGGCGGTCGAGCCGTTCGAGGGAATGCTCTCCGCGGCGACGCTCACTGCGCCACGCGAGATCAGGCTCGATTCTCCAACTACGAGGACGAGGCCGGTCGAGATCGTGATGGGCCGGGCAGTGTGTACCGGCTTTGTGACGCTGCGCCGCCCCGAGAGTTGGAGCCCGATGATCATCCCGCCGGAGCGTTCCGACGAGTGGGGACGAATCTGGTCGGAGGCGCTACGATCTCAAAAGGTGTCTGAGAACGAAGCGGCCGTCGAGTGGATTGAGGCCGATCAGCCCAAGACCTCGAGCGGTGTGGAGCTGGCCTCCTGGGATCATTCCGACCTGCGGCAGTTCCTCTTCCGCTGGAATCACGTTCGAGCGCGCAGCGGGCTCGAGGTGGCATCCTCGGGCAACGTCCTTGCCAGGGCGGGCGGCTTCATGAAGCGGACGGCACAGCGGATCCGCGATCTGGGAATCTCGGGGGATCGCCTGCGAGACCTGCTGGTGGCACTGGTCGACCGTCAAGTGGTGCTCGACGATCAGCAGGCACGTCTGGGACAGGTGCTCGCCCGCCTCCGCGAAGACTTCGCGATGCTGGAGCGTCGTTTCGACATGCGCGAGGAGAACGGGAGCTCGGAGGTACTGGAACGCTCCGAGAGCCTCAGTGAGGGCAGCGACGGGGTCCCGGTCGCGAGCGGGCCTACCTGGGACGCCGTCGCGTCGACCGACTGGCTCGGCCCGACCGAGATGAGCGCGCTCCTGCGCGAGCTGGAAGAGCTCGTGCCCGCGCTGGCGACCTGCGGCTCCATCGAACTCTCGTTTGCCTGTGCCTGGTCGGAGGACCTCCTCGAGGTCGCGCTTCGCAGGTTCGGCGATCGAATCGCTAGCGTCGTCGTTGCGGGCTATCGATTCCCGAACGACGCATGGATCGTGGTGGATCTCGGCCGCGGCTGGCCCTCGGCCCAGCTGCTCGACTGCGCTGGCTCGAGGCTCGCCCCTGGGGGCTGTCTAGTGCTGGTCACGCGAGCCGAGGAACCGCCGCCGTCAGTGGACGGAGTTCACCTCGAAGCGGACATCTCGAGTCGAGCGATCGCAGGCGCCCGCATCGTCAGCTGGCGACGCGACGGCGAGGACGGGTAGGGACTCGTTGCGGCGCGACCGTACGGGCCGCCCTTCTTTTCAACGCCTCCGTATGCCTCGAACGCCCGGTTTGGATGATTGACTGGCTGACGCAAGCGGGCGCAACCCGCATTGGACGTAGCCACCATCACTGGACGTAGCCCAGGACGCGCAGAGTCGACGCAAGCTCGGGGTCGAGCTGTTCCGGATCTGACTCGACGCCAAGCGATCGCGAGAAGGTCGCGGCTTCCAGCAGGAGTCGAAGGGCCTCCGTGGCGATGGGCTTCGAAGACGTGAGATCCGTCGTCTCTCGTTGGTCGTTGGTCAGGTCGTAGAGCGCCAGGCTCTGGTGTCTGCCCGAGGCCCAGGTGCGAACGAGCTTGTGTCCGTAGAGCGCGATCGACTCCGCCACTACGTGCTGTCGGGTCTCGAGCGAGGAGATCTGGGGACTCAGCCGGTCGGCTGGCTCACCGCGGAGGTACGGGAGAAGGCTCTTCCCGTCGATATCGCTGTTCACGGGAAGATCGAGCACGTCGAGGACGGTCGGAAACACATCGACGTGCTCCGCATGGTGGTCGGTCACTCGACCGTCCGAGGGGCCGGCGCCGGGAAGTCGAATGACGAGGGGTACCTTGATGACCTCTTCGAATACCGACGTGGAGTGCTGCCATCCGCCGTGATCGAAGAACTCCTCGCCGTGATCCGCCACCACGATCAAGAGCGTCTCGGCGAGAAGCTGTCGCTCGACCAGGGCAGCCATGAGGCGGCCGAGCTCGGCATCCCAGGCTCGTACCTCGGCGCCATAGAGGTCGAGCAGATGCTCGAGCTCGGGGCCGGGCAGCTCCTTCCGAGACTTGTAGATCTGCATCAGAAACTCCGTCGAGCGCAGCCTGAGTCTAGCGGCCTCATCGATCCCGGAGGAGGGTTGCGAATCGGGTGTGTACGGTGCGTGGGGGTCGGTGGCGTGAATCCACAGAAAGAAGTTCTGGTCCTCGGAGAGGGTGCCCAGCCATTGCAGCACTCGACCGTGGAGCGCGTCGGCCGGGACATGGATCTTCGGGCCATGCTCTCGGAGATAATCGAAGTGATCGAAGCCCTGCGCGAAGCCGAGGGAGGGCGCAACGTTGCCGTTGGTGGTGAAGGCAGCGGTGGTCAGCCCGGCCTCAGCGAGGACCTCGGCAAGCGTGTCGAGCGAGTCGGCCAGCCTCTCGCCGCCGGCGTTGGCCCGATGGCGCCATGGCCGCAACCCGGTCAGCATAGAGGCGACGCTCGCACGCGTCCAGGGCGCCTGGGCCCTGGCATTGGCGAAGAAGGTTGCAGTCTCGGCGAGAGCGTGGAGGTTTGGCGCGTTGCTCGAGGTGGCTCCGGACTCGCCCACTTGGTCCCAGCGGACGGTGTCGACGACGTAAAGGATCACGTTCTTGGCGGCGATCCTCTCGGAGGCCCGAGTGGAAGGTGTCGAGCCCGCCCTCCGGGTTGTGAGTTCCGTTTTCAGCCTCACCGGGCTTTGCCGGGTGGCGTTCTCGAGCCCCAGGCTGGTGAAGGTGACCCTGGCGAAACCGTGAAAGTCCGCTGGGAGGACCCAGGCCTCTGCTTCGGGCTCGAACACGCGGGACAGCGCCGCGCGCTGATCGAGCTCGATGGTCACCTGGATCCGAGCCGACGGGTTGCCCGTCGAGAGCGTTAGCGTCGTCTTTGGCAGGAGGAGGCCTGCGAAGGTGGCGGAAGCCCCGGGATCGAGGGACAGTGTCTCGCCCACGAACCTGGCACCGGCGCTGGCCTCGCTTCGGATCGCGCTGGCTGGGAGAAACGACGAGTACCTGAGCACCGAGGACTCGGAGTCTTCGAGCCTCGCTGGCTGGGGCCCGCACGAGAGGGCGAGGAGGGCGAGGAGGGCACCGACCACGTGGCGGTCAAGGCCTCGATGACTCGGGACCTGGTCAGGATCGTGAGGAGATACGCTCATTGGCTAGCTATGCGAAGCGCCCTGATCTCGGGAGTCTACCGGAGCTACGGCTCGGCAGCTTCCGGCCATGTGCCTTGCGCTGCGAAGAGGCCGGCGGCGGTGCCCGAAGCCCAGCCTCGTTTGAATCGGGTCTTGAACGCGATTTCGATACTCGCCATCAACAACCATCGGCGGCAAACGCGCGGCCGAAACCGGAACGCGCCGTCATCTACTACGGAATCGGTGCACCGGCGAGGGCGCGGGAGTCGGCCGAGCGAGTTCGCGTGAGCGAAGCGGCGCTCCCGGATACGGGGATCCGAGCGGACACCCGTATGCGCGTCGGGACACTGCCTTTGCCGGCGGTCTCCGAGGCCGGTCGGTCAGCAACGGGGCCTTACCTACGAGATCCACGGCGGCCGGCGACGGCTCGCGGGATCAGCCACGAAACACGGCGAGCCGCTCGACGATTGCCTGCGCTGCCGACTCCCAGGTCCAGTGGGTGGCAACCTCTCGGGCGGCCGCGGCGCCTCGCGCCGCACCCTCCTCGCGGTGCTCGTAGACCCAACGGAGCAAGTGTCGGAGATGTTCGGGATCGGGGTCTGCCCACCGGAACCCTTCGTAGTAGGGGCATCGCGCCACCGCGGGGACGGTGCCGCGAATGCGGAGCGGGTAGCCGACTCCCTCGTGGAAGAACTCCTGGTGCGCCCCCCAGTTGGTGGCGATCGCCGGTAGGCCGCAGGCCATTGCTTCGAGCAGAGGCATGCCCCAGCCCTCGCCGCGACTGGTGGAGACGAAGCAATCAACCGAGCGGTACAGCGCAGGCAGCTGGTAGTGAGGGAAGTCGAGGTTGAAAAGATAGCTGATCCGGCCGCCGGCACTCGACAGCTCGAGCCGACGGATCTCGTCGGGCAGACTGATTTCGCGATCACGGCTGATGATCTTGCAAACCAGACGCACCGGCTCGCGGGCCGAGAAGACCTCGTTGAAGGTCTGGAGCAGGAGCCCCGGCGCCTTGCGCTCCCCCCACTCGAGGATGGTGAGTAAGACCATCTCGCCGTGCGGGTTGCGATGGGCGACCCCGCCGGGGTGGAAGTAGTGGGTATCAACGCCGAGAGGGATTTTGTAGATCGGGCGTCGCAGGCCCCCGTCCAGGAACCCCTGCCGGTTCAGCTCGTTGGGCACCCAAACTTCGTCCATCCCGTTCGCTTGCCGCACCCAGTCGGCCGGGAAGCCGTCCACTTCCAGCATCGTGAAGCCGATCTTGTAGCGACCGATATTGCGGCGGAAGACGTCGCCCTGGCCGAACACGACGCTGACAGGTGGGCGCTGGGGCAGGCTCCGCCAGCGGATGGTATTGAGGCGGTGGGAGAGCATCGGTTCCGGCTCGGGCAGCGGGTAGGGGGTGCCTGGGCCGTACACGTACTGGTACGCCATACGCACACCGGCCTCATCGAGGGTCTCGAGCAGTGCGCGGGTGCTCACCGAGTACCCGCTCGGCAGGTTCATCACCGACTGCCAGGCCAGCCCGTGGCGGTAGCGAGCCTCGAGCTTCTTGCGCCAGCGCCGATCGAAGACCCGACGGCTGTGCTGGAAGACCTCCTCTCGCGTCCCGGGCAGCTGTTGTGTCGAGCCGTGCTCGTCGTGGACCAGGCTGACGTCGCCGCACAGCATCACCCGGAAGCCCCGCTCCCACGCCGACAGGCAGAGGTCGGTGTCCTCGAAGTAGGACTCGTACTCCTCCGGCAGTCCGCCGAGGGCGTCGAGGAACTCGCGCCGCAGGTACGCGCAGGCAAAGATGATGCCCTCTACTTCTCGGCGGTCGGTGTACTGGGACACGTCTTTCTCCAGACCGCCGATCTGCTGCCCCAGCAGGGTGTCCGGCAGGACGTAGGTTCCGGCGTGGGCCAGTCTGCCGTCGGGGAGCAGCAGGCGGCACCCGACGATTCCGACCTCGGGCGTCGAGTGGGCACAGTCCCTCAGGCGCTCGAGCCAGTCGGCCTGCTCGAACAGCAGGTCGTTGTTGAGCAGCACGACATCGGCGTCCGAGGGGGCGGCGGCGATCCCGGCGTTGTTCCCGCGGACGTAACCGAGGTTGCGCGGCAGAGTGACGACCCGGATGTCGTCCTGCTCGCCAAGGCGCTCCGGGGTCTCGTCGGTTGATCCGTTGTCGACGACGACGATCTCGGCGCGATCGAGAGAGGTTCGGCGCAGGGACTCGAGGCACCGCCGGGTCAGGTCCCAGCGGTTCCAGGCGAGGAGGACCAGGGTTGCCCGGTGTGGTTTTTGGGGATGGGGCTCAGGGGGCATTGTGGCGCTCGTGGGGCGCGATCGAGCGCCACAGGTCCTCGAGGACCGGCTCCACCTCGGCGGTCGTCAGCTCGGTGGTCTCCCGCCAGAGCGCAGGTTCGAAGGCGTAGCGGGGACGCGGGGGCAGGCCGGCGTGGATCCGGGACAAGATGAGCAGCTCGCGTTCGTCGAGGTGCTCGATCAGGAGCCGGAGCTCCCTAGAGCGGACGACGAGAGCCTCCTCGAGCGCTGCGACCCGCGCCTCCAGACGGGCGATCTCCAGCTCTGCTTCGGGCTTCGTCATACTGGCGCGACCATCTACCAGGCGCGACCGAAGATCCGACGGACGGATTGGATCGTCCGCCATGCCCGGGACCTCAGGACCGCCGCCCGGAACTCGGCCAGCTCTTCCAGTCTCCTCCGCAATCGGGCGACCTCCGTTGGTACGTCCGTCTCGTTGTCGGCGATTCCCTCGGTCGGCCCTGCCGTCAGAAGTGCCAGGCGCTGCTGGATCGCGCGGTCCTCCTCGCTGCGCAGCGCGGCCAGGAGATCCTCCACCTCCGCCTGATATCTTCGCTGCTGCGCAGCGACCGACCCCTCACCCTCATCTACCATCGTCTTCGCTCGCTCGATCTCTCCACCGGTGCCGGATCGCGTTGTCGTATACAGCTCGGACTTTCCGGGTCACGAGCTCCCAGGTGTAGCTCCGCTCGACCTTCGCGCGGCCATGCTCCCCCATCCGTCGCCGCAGCCCTGGATCGTCGAGGAGCCGGAGAATGGCGCGCGCCAGTTCGTCGGGGTCTTCGTAGGCTACCAGCAGGCCGTTCTCGCCATCGTCGATCACCGAGGCGATCGCATCCGCCGCGATCCCGACGACCGGCTTGCCGTGTGCCCAAGCTTCGAGGAACACGAGGCCGAACGAGTCCACCGCCGAGGGCAGCACCAGGACGTCGCTGGCCGCGAGTAGGGCGTTCTTCTCGGTCTCCTCGAGGTCGCACAACAGGTGAGCCTGTCCACGGCGGTTGCCGAGTTCTGCCAGCATCGTCTCGATCTCCTGCGTGTACGAGGTCGAAGCGCCGGCGACGACCAATCGGGCCTCGGAAGCCTCCTTCCAGACAAGCTCCATCGCGCGGATCAGGACGTCGAATCGCTTGCGGCCGACATGCTTGGCCAGCATCGTCACCACCGGACCATCGCCAGGTGCCAATGGGAGCCTCGCCGTCGCTTCCTCTGATCTGGCGCCAGGAAGCTCGACGCCGCCGCCCACGACCCAGACCCGCTCCGCCGCGGCGCCTCGGGCGATGACGTGGCGACGCTCGAACTCAGTGAGCGCCAGGTAGGCATCCGCGCGACGGATTGCCGAGAAGATCATCTCCCGGCCGTAGTTCCATTCGTCCTCCACGTGCAAGGCGCCGAGGAGGACGCAGGGGACGCCGGCCCTGCGGGCGCCGCGCACGGCCGCGTACATGTGGAGGAGCGGGAACGCGCTCGCCATCACGACATCGGCGCCGCTGCGGCTCACGGCGCCGGAGAGACCGAATACGATCGGCCCGTTGAGCAGGGTGCGGAAGAGCTCGTGGCCGGGAAGCCGCCAGCGGTAGCTGAGGCTGGCAAGGAGCATTCGGGAGCGTGTCAGCCGGTTGAAGACCGGGAAGCGCCGCACCGTGACGCCGTCCCGCTCCTCGGTCGTCGCAGGCAGCGCCTCGCCGTCGTCGCGCACGAAATGATCGGTGTGTCGCGCCACGGTGGTGAAGACGGTGACCTCGTCGCCGTGGCTTCGAACGAGCCGCTGGGACAGCTGTTCCACAAGACGTTGGCAGCCGCCAATCGACGGCGGATAGGCGTGGACGACGTGCAGGATCCGCATCGTGAGGCCTAACGCGCGCAACGCGCCAGCACGAGGTCCTGGAAGCTGACCGCAGGCGACCGACCGCTCCAGCTCCCCGGAAACACCTCGGCGATGGTAAGCCCGGCCTCGTCGAAGCGCCGTCCAACCCACGACGCGTGGTAGGCCACCGCCTCCTCCGGCCGGTCGGGGTCCTCGATGGCCCACTCGCCACGGCGATGAGCGAAACCGAACGCGCTGGTGCCTGCGGCGATGCCGGCCACCGACTCGGCATCGAGCAGGAAGAAGGTGATCAGGCAGCGGCCGGTGTCGGGGCGCAGCACCCGGGCCGTCTCCCGCAGATAGCGCTCCACCCCCCCTGGCAGCATGTGGGTGAAGACTGAGGCCATCACTACGAAGTCGACGCTCCCCGACGGACAGGGAAAGGTCACCGTTTCGCTTTGAAGCGCTCCCCGGGGGTTGTAGCGGCCGTTGAAGACGTCGAGGTGGCCAAACTCGAAGTTGGGGAAGCGCGAGGAGATGCGAGAGCGACACCACTGCACGCCGCGGAGGTTCACGTCGAGGCCCAGATAGCGTGCGCACGGCGACAGGTAGCGGGTGAGGGGCACCGTCTTGCGCCCCATCCCCGAGCCGACGTCGAGGACGCTCTCGTGGGGCTCCAAGCCACACCGCTCGACGTAGTGGTGGAGGAACTCGCGGCCGTTCTCACGGAACACTTCGGGATCCCGCGGCCCGTCATAGAGGAGCCGCCGGGGCGGAACGAGGGCGTCGGATCGCCCCTGCAGAGCGTCCCTCACGTCGAGCGCTGTCAGCAGGACCGCCTGGGTCCGGCTGAGTATCCATCGTCTCAGACGCCGACCTGGCATCGCCGAATTCATTCCGTGCGTCTGGCGTCGGGCGAGCAGAGCTCGGCGTAGACCGCCGCGAACGAGGCGATCATCCCCTCGAGGTCGAAGTCTCGGCGACCGTGCTCGACCGCATTGCGCTCGTAGTCCCGGTAGCTGCACCGGAGCCATTCCAACGCGTCGAGGAGCGGCTTCACGGCGAGCCCATCGACCACGACACCGACGCCCTTGGCGGCCACGTAGCCGGCCATCGGGATGTTTCGGCTCACCAGAACCGGCTTGCCGGCGACCAGCGACTCGATGAGCGAGTGCGGGTAGGCCTTCACCAGGTCGCCGCTCTCCGCCAGCACGATGGTCGCGTGCACCGCAGCGAGCTGCTGATCGACGTCGACCACCCGGTCGACGACCTCCACCCGATCCTCGAGATTGCGCTCGCGGATGCGCCTCTTCACCGCCGCGGTGAGCACTCCCCGCCACAGGAGGGTGAGGCGCAGGCGCGGGTCCGCCTCGGCGGCCGCGAGCAACGCGTCGATGCCCTTGGTGCGGAATTGTTCTGGCGTCCAGGGCGCCGAGGCCATCAGCAGGTGGAGCTCGCCGTCGAGAGTCCGCGGCTGGACCGAGAAGCGCCTCGTGTCGATACCGGCTCGCACACGGCGGACATTCTTGAGCCCCTCTTCCCGCAGCCGTCTCAGGCTATCCCGATCCGGCACGGTGACTGCTGCGAAGCGTCGGAAGGGCTCTACCTGGTCCGACCGCAGAGAGGCGTGACCAGTCAGGGTGTAGACCACGGGACGTGCGAGAAACGCAAGCACCGGATAGAGGTAGAGGGTCGGGCTATAGATCTGGTAGAGGCCGTGCCGATTGCCGGCACGGCGCAGACGGGGCAGCTCGAGAAAGCCGAACAGGGGGCGCGGTAGCTGCACCGGCAGATGCCTGGGGAGAAGGCGATTGGGGTTGATGTAGAACCGCTCGCCGCCGAAACGGCGGCAGAGGGCGTCGATCTCCTGTCCGTAAGCCTCGGCCTCCGGCACGACAGGCGGCGGAGTCGGTACCAGGAACGCGATGCTCGTGCTCACACGCCGGCGCCGTTGGGATGATTCGCGCAGGCTCTCAGAACGGTTTCGTTCTGGCCGCCGAAGCGGCCCCGAAGGCCGTCACGAACGCCCAGCAGGATCGCTGTCGCGGTGCCGCGGCGTCCCTGGATCCACAGACGGATCCCCTGCTGTAGACCATAGAGGGCCCACAACGCGACCGGTCCGGGCCAGGTTGTGCGGAGGGAGCGTCGCGCGTAGAGGAGCCGATTACGCACGACGTAGTAGACGTAGAGGGTCTCCCGGAGGCCCGATGAGCGCTCGAGGTCGTGCTCCACGCGCGCAGCGGAGTTGACCAGGCAGAGGAAGCCATCGGCGCGGGCGCGCCGGCAGAGGTCGGCCAGCTCCAAGCCGAAGAAGTAGGCCTCGTCGAGCAGCCCGACCTGCTGCAGCAGCGCGACCCGGATCACCACGGCGGCGCCGGATACGAAGTCGACCGGGTAGGTCGGCTGTCCCGGCGGCGGAGCGCGAACGGCGGGGTCGCGATGCAGCAGCGGGCTGCGACTCCCTGCTGACAAGATGCGATCCGGCACGGCTGATTCCACGATCATCGGGCCCACGATTCCGCAGTGCGGCTGGGCGTTCAGCGTCTCTAGAAGGGCGGCGGCCGCACCTTGGTCGATTCGAACGTCGTTGTTGAGGAGCAGCACCGGAGCCGTGGACTCGGCAATCACCCGGCGCAGCGCCAGGTTGGTCCCACCCGAGAACCCCAGGTTGCGCTCGCTCCGAAGCAGAATCGCCGCCGGCCAGGCGTGCGCAATCGCCGCCGCCTCCTCCGGCTCCGAGCCGTTGTCCACCACCCAGATTCGCGGCTCGAGAAGCGTCCAGTCCACGAGCCTTCGCAGGCAGGCGACGGTGTCCTCGCGCGCGTTCCAGTTGAGAATAACGACGTTGACGTCCATGAACGCGGAACAGCCCCAGGACGACCGGAGCTCCATGCCGCCAGATTGTATCGGGATCGGCCTCCAGGGCTCCCTGGTTCCTCTACATTCGGGTCGTCGCTCTGGCCCGCTCCCCCTCCCTTCTGCGCGCGAAGGGTCCGACCGGCCTGACCCTGACGACGACGCGCGGTCAGGTTCGCCGGAATCAG
Source organism: Thermoanaerobaculia bacterium (assembly GCA_035524895.1). GTDB lineage: Bacteria > Acidobacteriota > Thermoanaerobaculia > Multivoradales > Multivoraceae > DATLFI01. The sequence continues at coordinate 15,893 of DATLFI010000131.1, forward strand.
CGGTTGGATTCAGCTGGGCGCTACACGGGTAGGCTGACCGAGGACTGAACCTTCTCTACCCCATCCGCTGGAACCTGCGGTCAGCTTCGTCCGGAAAAGGACAGGGGAGGACGAGATTCGAGGGCGGCGTGTTCCCCGGAAGCAAAGGGCTTCCGGATAGGGGACGTTGAGGAAGCGCTACTCTGGCGCCGGCACGGGGCGGGTCGAGTCCTGGTCGCCGCCGCAGGAGGGGGGCAGATCTGGTGAGATAGAAGACCCCGATGGAGCCCGAACGAGCAGTCCCGAGGCCTGCAGGTCCCCTGACGCAGGTGCGGCGCACCGCTCGATCTCGAAATCTCGGAACCGGATTTCGCCATGACCTGAAGCGAACAGCCTCACCTCCAGGTCTCGCGCCCCGCTCCTTGGGACAGTCAGAATCCTCTCTAAGAGCTGCTCTTCCAGCTCGGGCGTAGGCATTATCGCTCCCTGATCAAGGATGACGTGTTCGCCGGCTTCGTCGCGACTCGCTATGTCCCAACGACCGGGACTGGTGCCCTGTCCGAGCGACTGGTACCGGATGGTCACGCGAAAGTGGCCCGCCGCGAGATCCAAGTACGGACCGTATACGAGCGCACCGGCGGTTCCCGTGGAAACGAGGGCATCGGCCTCGATCCTGCCTACACCTTGCTGGGTGTACACGTCCTGCGCAGTAAAGATCAGCTTCTTGCCGACTCCACGCTCGAAGTTGTCACGCTGCCAACCAGGGAGTTGACTAAAGCGATCCTCGCGAAACACCCAAACCGTATAGCCGCCAATGGAGATCTCCTCGTCGGGGTTCCCGCAGATCTCCGCAAGCAGCTGGGTATTCAGCTGGGTGCGCTCCGTGGGAGTAACCACTAAAGCGACGGGACCCTTCCCGTACGGCAGATACCAGTGGCCGAGCGAGAGATGGTGGAACGGCCGAGGAACTCCATTCTCAATCTTTATGGGATAGATCTGAACATGCCCGCTGGCTCGGACCGTTGCTACGGTGCTGTGCCAGTAGGTCGCGTAAGCTGTTTCCACTGAAAGCGCTCGGAGTGCAGAAATGAGTTCCTCGAGGCCGTCGTCGCGCATGCCGGCCAGGTGGAGTGTCGCGGTGCGGCTGGCGCGAGGCAGTGCAGGTAGGGCGAAGGCGAAATAGGAAAGAGTTAGCAGGGCGACGCAAAAGGCGGACAGGAATGCAAGACCGGCGCGGGAGCGATGGAGGTCGTGCAGCGCGTGCGAGCCGAGCAGAATCGCGATGAAAGTCGGAACGACGAGATAGCGACCTTGCCCCTGTAGGTTCGGCACAGACGCGAGCAGATAGAGGCTGACGAGCGTGAGCGTCCAGAAGAATCCCAGCAGGAGTTGGCGTTCGGGCGGGACCGAACTGTACCGAATCGTCGCCACTGCAGTCGCGCCAACTAGAACGGCTAGCATGAGCAGGCGTAGTGGGAAGATAGCGAGCGAGGGCTCTGAAAGAGGAACTGGTGCGTCTGGGAATAGTCCGAACAGCTGCACTAGCGAGTCGATGGGCAGGGTCAAGTCTAGCCGAGCGCGATCGACGAAGGATCCCTGGAAGTCGGCAAACCGGAGGCGAGAAACCATCGCTTGACGCCAAATGAGACCTCCGCTCAACGCGAGCAAGGCAACTGCAGTCCGACCGGGTGCTGGTGGTCGGATCGAACCATAAAGCGTGCCGAAGGTGATTGCGGCCGCAATGGGAAGAGCGATGCTGAGCAACCCTCGTGTGCCGTAGCATCCGATCAGGAAGGCGGATGCGATGAGGGCTAGGAGTCGGAGATAGCTGATGCTTTTTGGCAGGAGACAGTCGATGGTTGCCCAAAGGGACCAGACGGTGACCAGGACGACGTAGCCGTAGGCGGCCTGCCCGTACATCATCGCTGCCCATACGTTCGAAAGACCGGTCGCGACCCAGAGCAGGGTCAAGCGGCGCTCGGAGACACCATGGCCAGTACGGCGGAGGAACAGCGCGACAGTATAGAGGAGGGCAGCGGAGAACAGTAGCGACGAGAGCGCGTTGGAAAGGAGTGAGTTACCGAAGAGCGGAATGAGGACGAGGAGCAGTAGATGGCCGTGGATGATCCAGATGTCACCGTTCGCATAGGTGAAGTCCCGAGGAAAAAGCTGACCCGTGCGCAGAATCTCCTCTGCCAGCACGCTCTTGATCGCGGCGTCGCTGTTGAACCAGGTCTCTGCGCCAAGAGCGAGGTAGACGAGCAGCAAACTGAGGTTGAGAGCCAACGCGACTGTGATAAGGCGCACTAGCACGCTGGGCCGGTTCGGAGGCGAGCGAGGGTCCATGTTCATTCCTTGGTGACCCGATCCAGAATCGGGTGGGTTGAACGTGTCCACGCGGGATCTTCCCTGGTCCCCCAAGCCTACGGCACTGCGTGCGTGGGGTGGACGATGCGCGGCTGCCGTCCAGATTTCGACGGATTCCGACGGTCGTCAGTGGTGCCGGGAGGTACCGTGCTAGCATCCGTCGTCCGGAGTGCCCGCGCAGCCCCATGGAAGCCTGCCTGCAGAGCTACGAGCCGGAGTCCGGGGTCCGGTCCCGGCGTCTGCCTCCCTCCATTCCCGGCGTTGACGCCGCCCTGGAGTCCCAGCAGGGCGTGCTCGAACGGCTGATCAGCGGGGAGGAGGATCATCATTCGGCGACCGTGCTGCTCCGCGCGCTCCTTCTCCAGCGCTGGTTCAGCCTCGGCGAAGCCGAGTTGTTGGCTGAGCTCGCAGACAGGAAATCGTGGCAGAGCTTTTGCCGCCTGGAGCCGGGTGGCGCGCTACCGCCGCGCCGGGCTCTCGCGGCGCTGCGGGCCCGCGTCGATGCCGATCCCGATGGTCGCGAGGCTCTCGATCGGCTGGCAGAGTCGGGGCGGCGTCAGTTGCGCGGGCCTGTGCCGGTGATTTCCGTCGTCAGCCCGATCTACCGGGCTGAAGTCATCGTCGCCGAACTAGTACGGCGTATCGTCGAGGCGGTGGCGCCGGTCACCGAGTGCTTCGAGATCGTACTGGTGGACGACGGCAGCCCTGACCAGGCCTGGGAGCGCATAGAGGAGTGCTGCGCGGCCGAACCCCGTGTCGTCGGCGTCCGCTTGAGTCGCAACTTCGGTCAGCACCCGGCGATCACCGCCGGCCTGGCCCACGCCCGTGGCGACTGGGTGGTGGTGATGGACTGCGACCTGCAGGACAACCCGAGCTACATCCCGGAACTCTACCGCCGGGCGCTCGACGGCTACGATATCGTGTTCACGATCAAGGAGAAGCGTGAGCACGGCGCCGTGAAGAACTGGTTCGCCCGTCAGTTCGCTCGCGGCTCGAACTGGCTGTCCTCGCGTGACGCTGCAGATCCTCGGATCGGCGCCTACTCCCTGATCAGCCGTCGGGTGGTGGAGGCCTTCCTGCGGATCCAGGACGCCCACCGTCACTACTTGGTGCTGCTCCGTTGGCTGGGGTTTTCCTCGACCACCATCACCGTCCGGCATGAGCCGCGGTTTGCAGGCCGCAGCTCCTACTCTGCTCTGTCGTTGTTCCGCCACGCCGTTGACGGCATCGTGTCGCACTCGGATCGGCTGCTCTACCTCTCGGTGGCTGCGGGTTTCAGCTTTCTCTGCCTCTCGCTGCTGGGTATTGGCTATCTCGTCATCGCCTATCTGGAGAGCGGGTTCCGCGCCGGTTGGACCTCGACCATCGTGCTGATCCTGCTGTGCACGAGCATGATCCTGCTCTCCATCGGCACAGCCGGGATCTACATCGGGAAGATCTTCGAACAGGTGAAGCAGCGTCCGCTGTATCTCATCGAGCGGGTGCGGAGCGTTCCTGCGCACCACGTGCGGGAGTCGCCTCCCGGAGGGTAGTCGTGGCGGAACTGGTCATCTTCGGTGCCGGCGATATCGCTCGCCTGGCGCATTTCTACTTCTCGCGCGACAGCCCCCACAAGGTGGCGGGCTTCGCAGTGGACGAGGAATACCGGGAAGGGGAGCAGTTCGACGGTCTTCCCCTAGTGTCTGCTGCGCGCCTCCTGGACGAGTTCCCGCCGGACCGATACCAAGCATTTGTCGCCCTCAGCTATGCCCGCATGAACCGGCTGCGGGCGGAGAAGTACCGCTGGATGCTGGAGCAGGGTTACGCGTGCGTCAGCTACGTCAGCAGCCGCTGCTCGCTCCTTACCGAGCACCCGATCGGTGCCAACTGTTTCATCCTGGAGGACAACACGATCCAGCCCTACTGCCGCATTGGCAACGACGTCACCTTGTGGAGTGGTAACCACATCGGCCACGACTCGGTGATCGAGGACCATTGCTTCATCTCTTCCCACGTAGTCGTCTCCGGCTGGGTGCGGGTGCGCAGCTACAGCTTCCTGGGCGTCAACTCGACCCTTCGGGACAATATTACGATCGGCGAGAGCTGCCTGATCGGTGCCGGCGCAGTGGTCCTCGGCGACACCGATAACCATGGCGTCTACGTGCCGGAGCGCGCACACAAGCTCGACATGGACAGCCATGCAATCGGCATGTGAGGCGAGCGGGATTTGAGAAAGGTCGTCTTCAACTCACTCTTGCTGGGCGCGACAGTGGGCTTCACTGTGTATGCGCAGATCGTTCTCAAGTGGCAGGTGATGCAGCTGGACCCCGCCCCCACGCAGTGGCCTTCCCGCCTGCGTTGGGCCGCGGCGTTCGTCATGCGACCCTTCGTGCTCTCCTGCTTCACCGCCGGATTTCTGGCCTTTTTGACCTGGACCGCGGTCCTGCGGGAAACGCAGCTGAGCCGCGTCTATCCGTTCATGGGTCTCTCGTTCATCCTGGTGGCCTGGTTGAGCTCGCTCTTTTTCGGCGAGAGCCTGTCCGCCGCGAAGCTGATCGGCACACTGTTGGTAGTCGTGGGGCTGGTACTCGCCAGCCAGGGATGAGGTCTTCGTGACGAAGTCTCGTCCGTTGAACGATGACGAGGAGTTCGGGGACTTGCTGCGAGACGCGGCCCTCTACTACACGGCACGACTCCTGGAGAGGGGCGAGGGCGCCGAGGGCATGGACTGGCGCGACCGCGCCTCGCAACACTTGCGCTTCGAGCGCCTACTGGCCCACCTCCCCCCGAGTCCCGGCGACTCGCTGCTCGACGTGGGCTGCGGCAGCGGTGAGCTGCTTGCCTTCTGCCGTGCACGGGGCTGGAAGCCTGAGTACGTGGGCATCGACGTCAGCGAGGAGATGGTAGCGGCCTGCAACCGCCGTTTCGGTGCCGGCAGCGCGGCGACGACCACCCTCGCCCAGTTGATCCGCGAGGGGCGGCGCTTTGACCTCGTTCTCGCCTCCGGCACGTTCAACGTGCGGCAGTTGACGCCGCACGACGAGTGGCGGCGGTACTTTCACCACTCAGTGACCGAGATGTTTGCCCTCGCGCGCCGCGGGGCGGCGTTCAACATCATGTCGAGTCGTGTGGATTACCGCCACGATCACCTCTACTACGCCCAGGTCGACGAGATGGCGAAGCTCGCGGACGCGTGCGGCACGCGCGACTTCGTCGTCGACCACGGCTACCCGCTGTACGAGATGACGGTCACCCTCTTCGCCAGGGAGGCGGAACGGCGATGACCACTCTGGTCGTCGAGCAGCCGAACTACGTGCCCTGGCTCGGCTACTTCGCCTTGCTCGACCGCGCCGACCTCTGGGTGTGGTACGAAGATGTCCAGTACACGCGACGCGACTGGCGCAACCGCAACCGGGTAGCGGGCGGCGACGATCCGGTGTGGCTCACCATCCCGGTGCGGGCACGGGGGCACCGGCACCTGCGCATCTGCGACGTCGAGATCGACTGCCGCCAGCCGTGGCAACGGAAGCACCTCGCAACGCTGTACCACCTCTACGGGAAGGCGCCGTTCTTCGAGCCGGTGTTCGAGCGGGTGCGCCGACACCTGGAGACGCCTCCGACGCTGCTGGCGGACCTGACGATCGGTCTCAACGAGGAGCTGTGTCGCTACCTCGGCATTCAGACGAGTTTCCTGCGCAGCTCGCGGATTGCGGGGATCGAGGGCACCAAGCAGGATCGCATCTTGTCCATATGTCGGCAACTGCAGCCTGACGTCTACCTCTCCGGGCCCGCGGCCCGCGACTACCTGAAGTCGGCGCCCTTCGATGAGCAGGGAATCGACCTACACTACATCGCCTACGGCTACGACGCGTACCCCCGCAACTCGCAGCCGCTCCGCACCGATCTCTCCATCCTCGACGCGCTGTTCTGGATCGGGCCGGGTCCAACGCTAGAGCTGATCCGCAGCAAACCGGGCCATGAGTGAGTCCGTCGAAACGATACCGCGTCGTTGGCGGCGCCGCGGACGGATCTTCCCTGCCGAGGGCCGCCGGTTGCCAGCCTGGTTGAGCGGCTACGCGGCCCTGCCGTACCCGGTGCCGTGCGGCGACGGGCACCGGGTGCGGGTCTACTTTTCGGGACGCGACTCGGAGAATCGTTCGAGCATCGGCGCGGTGACCGTGGACCTGCGAACGCTGGCTGTGGAGGAGGGATCGCTCACCGAGGAGCCACTGCTCCGCCCCGGAAGCCTCGGCGCCTTTGACGACAGCGGGGTGACCGTCTCCTGCATCGTTTCCCACAGGGAGCGGCTCCACCTCTATTACACCGGCTGGATCCTGGGGCGCACGGTGCCGTTCTACTTCGCCGTCGGCCTGGCCGTGAGCGAGGACGGCGGCCGCAGCTTCGAACGTTGGTCGCCGGCCCCGGTGCTCGACCGCCACGCGACCGATCCGTACCTTTGCGCCTCGCCGTCGATCCTGGTCGAGGGGGGGCGGTGGCGAATGTGGTACGTCTCCGGGAAGCTCTGGGAACAGCGACCGGAGGGGCCCCGCCACCACTATCTGGTGCGTTCGGCGAAGTCCGCCGACGGCATCCACTGGCACCGCGACGGCGGTGTCGCTCTCGATTTCGCCGGCCCGCAAGAGTATGCCATCGGGCGCCCTCACGTGGTGCGACACTGCGGCGAGTACCACATGTGGTTCTGCTCCCGGGGCGATCGCTACCGGTTAGGGCGCGCCAGATCTCCAGACGGTGACCGTTGGACGCGTGACGAGGACACAGTGACTCTGGAGCCTACGCCGGCCGGGTGGGACGGCGACATGCAGGCCTATCCCGCGGTGCTGCGACAAGAGGGCCGGTGGTGGCTCTTTTACAACGGCAACGGCTACGGGGCCAGCGGCTTCGGGATCGCGGAGGGGATCCCCGGGGGCGGAGGCGAGGATCGAGGATGAGCGCCGAGCTCCCATACGTCCCCTTCAACCGCCCGTTCATGGTGGGTCGCGAGCTGGAGTACATCGCCGAAGCGGTGCGCTCGGGCCACCTGGCCGGAGACGGTCCCTTTACGAAGCGATGTCAAGTGTGGCTGGAGGAGGCGCTTGGGGCTCGCAGGGTGCTGCTGACCCACTCGTGCACCGCTGCGCTAGAGATGAGTGCCATCCTGTGCGACCTGCAGCCCGGGGACGAAGTGATCATGCCCTCCTTCACTTTCGTCTCGACGGCCAATGCATTCCTCCTCCGCGGCGCCCGCCCGGTGTTCGTCGAGATCCGTGCCGATACCCTCAATCTGGATGAGGATCGGGTCGAGGCGGCGATCACGCCGAGGACTCGGGCGATCGTACCGGTCCACTATGCCGGCGTTGGCTGCGAGATGGATAGCCTGCTGGGCATCGCTCGGCGCCACGGCCTGCGGATCGTCGAGGACGCTGCGCAAGGCATTCGGGCAACGTACAGAGGCCGGCCGTTGGGAGCGATTGGGGACATGGGTACGTTGAGCTTCCATGAGACCAAGAACCTGATCAGCGGCGAGGGCGGTGCACTGGTGATCCAAAACGAGGAACTGTTGGAGCGGGCCGAGATCATCCGCGAGAAGGGAACCGACAGGGGGCGGTTCCTCCGAGGCGAGGTCGACAAGTATACGTGGGTCGATATCGGCTCGTCGTTCCTTCCGTCGGAGCTCATCGCCGCCTTCCTCTTTGCACAGCTCGAGGAGGCGGAGACGATCATGGCGACGAGGCGCCGGATCTTCGACACCTACCGCAGTTCGCTCGAAGACCTGGAGCAGAGAGGCTGGCTACGCCTCCCGGTAATACCGGAGGAATGCGAACACAACGCCCACCTCTTCTATGTTCTCCTGCCCAACGAGGAGCAGAGGGATGGGCTGCTCGCTCACTTCAAGGAGAACGGCATCAACGGTGTCTTCCACTACGTGCCATTGCACCAGTCTCCGATGGGACTACGTTTGGGCTACCGATCGGGGAGCCTGCCACTTACAGAGGAAATGAGCCTTCGCGTGATCCGGTTGCCGTCTTTCTTCGGGCTGGCGAGCGACCAACAGGATCGTGTCGTAGAGGAGCTGCGACGATGGGTGTGGCACAGAAACGCGCGGTGACAAGCCTCGACAGCATTGCTGCCGGTCTGGTCCGCAAGGAGGACGGAATCTGGTACGGCGCCGAGGATGGGAGCATATCCTTTCCGGCAGAAGGCTACGCAAGATGCCTGCAAGTTGAGGAGAGTTCCTTTTGGTTCGCGCATCGCAACGAGTGCATCGTTGCGGCAGTCCGAGCCTATCCACCGTCGGTGAACGGTACGATCTTCGATATCGGCGGCGGCAATGGCATTGTAGCTCGGGGATTGGCGTCGGCCGGCTTCGATGTCGTGCTGGTCGAGCCCGGACTTGCGGGCGCGAGGAACGCAAGGCACCGCGGGGTCAAACGGGTCGTCTGTGCAACCCTAGAGGCCGCCCGCTTCGAGCCAGCATCCCTGCCTGCCTGCGGTCTCTTCGATGTCCTGGAGCACATCGCGGACGATCGGGATTTCCTCGCGACGATCAGAAGCCTCTTGCAGCCGGAAGGGAGGTTGTACATCACAGTCCCGGCGTACTCTTGGCTATGGTCCGCCGAGGACGACCTGGCAGGCCACTTCAGGCGCTACCGTCTGCGCACCATCAACCGCCTGTTGAGGGAAGTGGGATTCGAGGTCGAGTTCTCGTCCTACTTCTTCCGTTTGGTGCCGCTGGCGATCTTCTTCATGCGCACTCTGCCGACCATGCTCGGGATCGCCCAGCGCTACATTAGCAGCGAGAGGGTGCGGCGAGACCACGTTGTGTTCGGCCGGCGGTTCTCGGAGCTCCTCAGACCGTTGCTCTCTTCGGAGCTTCGGAGGTTGTCTGGTGGTTTGCCGGTTCGTTTCGGGGGAAGCTGCTTGACGGTCGCGCGACGGCCGGTCGAGGGTGTCGACCGACCGCCGACACGTTCTGCGCTCGCTTCGTAAGAACTGACAACGTCTACCGGCGCAGTCTATTGTCGCTGGAGGCTCTCGAGCCTGACCGTCAACTCTTCTATCTTGCGCTGCTGCTCCTGCACGACCCGTGTCAGCACCCCGACGATGTCCGTCGGTGCGAGCGACTTACGGTCCGGGGTGGCGACCAGGTCGGGAACGTCCTCGGCGATGAAGCCGACCTGCGGATCGTCCGCCTCGACCTTGTAGTTGAACTCGACAGCTTGGAGCCCTTGGAGAGCCGCGAGAGCCCGATCGAGGTCGAGGGGCCGAATGTTCTCCTTGAGTTCTCTGCTCGATGCATTGGTCCAAACGCCCCCGGTGGTCAGGCGGGCGCCCGATGCCTGCGCGTGGATGGGGTGCGCCGGGTTGAAGACGCCACTAGTATGGACGCCGAGGAAGCCCTCGTTGTCGAGGATCATCCGAGGCACGTTGGCGGTCATAAAGAAAAGCGCTGGGTTGGGCGCGACGGCCCCGGCTGCTGGACGGACATTGAAGAAGCCCGACCCGCTTCCGAAAGAGGCCCCAGAGTAGCCGAAGTTGAATGCGTTGCTGGTGGCATTGGGCCCGATGGCGTTGAAGACGTCCTCTGTTGCTCCACCGAAGATGTGGAGGTCTCCCCCGGGGTTGTTGGTTCCGATTCCCACCCTGCCACTCGAATCGATGTACAGGGCATCCTGTGCCGCAGCAGCTCCCGCGGCAAGCGATGCGGCGAAGGCCAGCATCGCGTAAAGCTTGATGTTGGAGTGTGAAAGACGAGTCATGGTTCTTGCCTCCTTCATGAAGGCCCGGACCGTCCTGTAGGCCGGGCCAAGTTCTCTCATTGATCACCGCTTGACTGGCGACCTACTGGAGCCCGCCTGTGACCTCGACGGCGATCGAACCGCCGTCGTTGATTCGGAATCCGGCGCCGAACTGCACCGCTTTACCGGCACTAAACCTGACGTGGGCGCCGGACCTTACTTGAACTTGCGAGACCAGCAGCATCTGCTCTCCTCTGATGATGTGGTCTCCTTCGATCTGGACATTCTCGACTCGTCTTGCGGCCGTCGTGGCGGTCGCTTGATGCTGAGGAGCGAGCACCTGTTCCGTGCTCCCTCTGGGGCCTTGTTGCCAATGGAGCAGCAGAGCGCCCGAGGCGAGCACCGCGAACACGCACGCAGTCGCGACCAGCAACCACAGGGGTCTGTCGCGCGCATTCTTGTTGGCTCGGCGCAGGTTCGACAGAGGGCTGGCTCGTTCTGCAGCGCTTGGGCGAGCCTCGACGACAGCTTGGCGCACGATTTCGATGTCCATCGAGCAGCTCTGGCAGAGAGCAAGGTGCGCCATCAAGTCAGCGCGGTCGAGCTCCTCGACCTCCTCGGGTCGTGTGACGCACAACGCGAGCAGTTCCGCATCCGGGTGTTCGAGCGCAAGCGAATGTGGCGGCGAGCCCAGCACGCCTTCGAGCAGCCGGTGTGTCTGCAGCCACTCCTTGCAGCCTCGACAACCGCGGACGTGAAGGTCAAGGGAGGGAGGGATCAAGTCCGGCTGCTCTCCGGCCGCGTACTCGGCGAGCCATTCGGTCGCTTCGCTGTGCTTCATGGAGAGCCGCCCTCGTCGTCTCTGTGCGTGAGTCCAAGCTGCGCCAAGATCTCGCGTGCGGCGCGTACGCAGCGGTACATCCGAACGCGCAGAGCTCCCTCGCTCCTGCCCAAGCTCACGGAGAGCTCCTTGAAGCTTAGTCCCTGGCCGACTCGCATGGCGATCAGCTGTCGGCATGGCTCGTCGAGAGCCGCCAGCACATCGGCAGCGATGCGGCTAGCCTCCAAGGTCAGGGTCTTGCCGAGGGGGTCGCGGTCCGTGTCCCTCAACGACTCGCTGAGTGGTACGAGCGTACGACGGCTCCGAAGCCAATCGATGCACCGCCGCGAGGTTACGACCTCGACGAATCCCCAGATGCCAGCCCCGGGGTCGAAGTCCGGCCGGTTCAGCGCCCGCCAGAGTTGCGTCATGACGTCCTGCTCCAGATCTTCAACCTCATGCCGTTGAATGGGCAGGCGCCTGTAGCCAATGATCCGCCGGACACGCTCGCGCACCAGCCGCATCGCGCTAGGATCACCACGGCGCAGCTGTGCCGCGAAGTCGGCGCGTGTGTCAGCCCTCTCGGGCAGTCCATGGTCAGACACGATGGACATCGGTCGATCGTGCCGATTCTATCCACGTGCCAGACCCTCGACTTTGCTGCCCCACGGTCACTTTATCGGTGGAACCCTGGATTCGTTACAGTGAGTCTGGGAGTGGGTCAGGGTGGCGCGGCTCTGGCGATATGTGGTCACCTCTCGAAGTTCCTCGCGGAGGGACGACTTCCAACCCGCGGGCCCTCGGACACGGCGCCAGCCCAAGCGGGCACTGAGGCATGGGAATCGCCGGCGGTCACCACCACCTCGCTCGCCAGTGCCGGCTTGGCCGACCGAGAGAGCCACCTCAGGAGCCACCTCGGGCTCGGTCCGGTGTGACCACTCCGGTCAAGCCAGGCCCGTTGCTCCGCCGTACGCCTTGGACCGACGATTGTTGATCCAGGAAACTGGGGCTGGATCAGCTACGTCTTGGCTCCTTCGTTCGAAGCGCCCGGTAGGCCTGGGGCCTTCAGGGGCTTTGCGTTTGCTTCAGAAGGGCGGACTCGAGGTCCGACAGTCGCCGCCTCAGCTCCAGGTTGACCGCCTCCTGATCGGAGAGTCGGCTGTGAAGCTGCTCGATGAAGATGTGGGCCTTCTCGAGCTCGTTGAGGACGCCTCCCATCTTCTCGGAGACGTTGAAGGGTGCCTTCGCCGGTGTCGGCCCGACGGCCGGCAGGAAGCTGTTGGCCCACATCTGAGCAGCGTGCTCCTCGATCGACTCGAGCGCGAACTCTGGGCTGAAGACGCCGTCGCAGGGAGTCGCCGCACCGCATTGAGGGCCGCCGGTGACCAGCTGACCAGTGATCGTGAGGTTGCCAGCCTGCGTGAGGACGAACTCCTCGGCACCGTCAGCTCCGGTTCCGATGTCGACGATCTTCATCGCAGTGTCGTTGTTGATGAAGCGCCAGGTCACGCCGCTGTCCTGTTCCTTGAGGTCGATCGCCGGGTCCGTGTTCGTTTCGATCTTGAGCTGGACGTCAGTGGGCGCTTCGCCGGTTCGGAGAATGTGCAGGTCGACGTCTGGCGACGCCGTCCCGATCCCCACGTTCCCGCTCGCCGAAATGTCCAGCGCGCTGCTCGGCGCGCCCGGGCGGATCCGGAACGGCAGCTTCGAGCCGCTCGTTACGTCGCGCACGAAGAAGTTGGTCTCGTTGCCCGCGATGTCCCAGGACTGGGCCTGGAAGCCGCTCGAGGTGTTCTGTTCGAGGCGCAGGCCCGGGCTGTCGCCGTCGGAGACGTGGAGCTCGAGGGCCGGGGTGGCGGTTCCGAAGCCGACCCTTCCGCCGTTGTCGACGTAGAGCGAGTTCGTCCTCGAGTTCCCCTCGATGGTGAACGGGGTCCGGCCGTTCGTGATGTCGTCGATCGAGAACTTCTCGGCGCCGCCGTTGGCGCTGTCGTTGGCGGTGAGCTGCCAGTCGTTCCTGGGGAAGCTCCCGGTGCTCGAGGTGTCGTCGAACCTGATCCGGAGGTTGTTCTCCTTGAGCCGGATGGTGTCGAATCCGAAGACCTCGCCGTTGACGCAGTCGAAGCCGACGCAGAGGCTGCTTTGGACGATGAGGTCGTCGGGGATCACCTGGTCGGAGGCCGCGACGCGGACGGAGTCGGGACGGGCCACCCGGGTCATGCCGCCGGTCGGCGCGCCGGCGGCGGGCGGCTCGGGGCCCTGGTCGGTCACGATCGAGCCCTGGAGGATGCGGAAGGTCCCGGAGCCGACCATCGGCTCGGCGGGGATCTTTCCGGCGCTGCGAAGACGCCCCTCGGCTCCCTCGTCACCTTCGACGCGGGCCGCCGCCATCTCGCGCAGGGTCTCGCCCCCGAGCCTGGGAGTGAGCACCGCCTCCCAGGTGTAGAGGCCGTCGGCGAGCGAAGCTCCGTCCTGCTCGATCCCGAACAGCACCGGCTCGCCGGCGGCGAAGACCTGGCGCAGGAAGAGATTCCCCGGGCCGGAGACGCTCAGCGTCACGCCGTCGTTCTCTGTCTGCGGATTCAGCTCCACTTGAAACGGCAGCAGGTTCGCGCCGACCGCCGGCACTCGCTCCGCCGTGTTCGCCCAAGCCGCTCCTACGGTAAGCGCCCCCGTGACGACTCCTATCAGGACACTTCGGAAACCCTTCATCGCTCTCTCCCTTTCCCCCGCCGCCGGTGGACACCTGCGACGTCGTGGGCACTTGGGAGTGTCCCGGTAGACGCAGTCGATTTGATGGTATGGGACAAGGTTCCAACGTAGCACGCGCCGGCGCGATGCGTCCAGGAGACCTGCACGGTCGGCGCGGGTCCGCGGCCGGGCGATCACGGCCGGCAGGGACGATCGGCGGCGATCGCGCCGGCGGTCGCCGCCAGGCGCTCCTCCAGCCGCCGGCGGAGTTCGCCGTCCTGCTCGGACGTGCGGGCCAGGGCCTCGCGCAGCCAGTCCGCCGCCTCGCCGCAGCGTCCGGCTTCGGCGAGCGCGAGGGCCACGGTCTCGGCGTGGACCGGCAGCTCCCGGGCGCCGAACGCGAGCCGCGCCAGCTCGACGGCGCGAGCGCCATCGCGCAACTCCAGCGAGGGCCCCGCGGCGAGCAGGCGGGCGAGGCCGTGGGCGACCCGGGCGCTCCCCGGCAGCCGCTCGTGGGCGAGCTCGAGGAGCTCGAGCGCCTGGGCGGTCGACCCCGCGTCGACCAGGTACTGGGCGGCCGCCAGCCAGGCGTCTTCGCGGGTCGGCTGGACGCGCCGGACGGTGGCGAGCTGGTCTAGCGCGGCGGCGAGGTTCCCCTGCGCGCGGAGCACTCCGGCGAGCGCGATTCGCGATCCGCTGTCGGCGGGGTCGAGCCGGACCGCCTCTTCGAGATGGAGACGGGCCTCCTCGGTGCGCCCCGAAGCAGCGAGGAGGGCTCCGAGGTTGAAGCGCGCGGTCTGCTGGCCGGGATCGAGCTCGAGCGCGATCCGCAGCTGGTCGGCGGCCTCTTCGTTCCTGCCGAGCTCCGCGAGCACCGCGGCGAGGTTGACCCGCGCCCCGGCGCTCGCGGGGGCGGCGTCGACCGCCAGCCGGAACTCGGCGAGCGCGTCCGCGGCCCGGCCGGCGGCGAGGGCGCGCCGCCCGCGGAGGATGTGGGCGGTTTCTCCCACCCTCAGCGCCTGGAGCCGTTCGTACTGCGGGTCGATCGGGCGCAGCCCCGCGGTGCCCGCCGCGGCGAGCTCCTCGCGCGCGCGGTCGACCTCGCCGAGCGCCCGCAGCGCCTGCGCCAGCGGGTAGCGCAGGCGCCCGGCGCCCGGCGCGATCGCCAGCGCCGTGTCGAGCAGCTCGGCGGCGCGCCGGTGATTCCCGCGCGCCAGCTCGACCTCGCCGAGCACCGCCAGGGAGGCGGGGTCGCCAGCTCCCAGCGTCGCCTCCACCACGGAGGCCGCCTCGTCGAGCCGTCCGAGCTGGTGCAGGATCGCGCCGAGCCGGATGCTCGCCGGCGTCGCCTCCGGCGCCAGCGCCAGCGTGTCCCGCAGCCGGGCCTCGGCCCCCGCGAGATCGCCGTCGGCCTCCAGGACGAGCGCCAGCAGGTAGGGCCACCGCGGGTCGCCGGGCGCCAGCGCGAGCGCGCGCTCGTAGGCGGCACGGGCGGCGGCGAGCAGCTCGTAGGCGTGGTAGAGCTGGCCGACCTCGCCGTAGACCTCGCCGAGCTCGGCGGCGGGCAGCGCGGCCTCGAGGCTCGCCTCGAGCCGCCGGCGGGCGAGGCGGAGGTGCGCTGCGACCGGCGGCTCGAGTCCCTCGAGGGAGGGGTGGGGGATGACCGGTTGGGTGGAGGCGGGGGCGGAGTGTGTTTGCATGGGGGACGCTGGCGATGGAGCGTTGGCTCGGGCGGCGGCTCGGGCGGTGGCGGCTTGGGCGGTGGCGGTTTGGGCGGTGGCGGCTTGGGGTGCGCCCGGGCTCGGCGCACCGAGGAGCGCGAGAAGGAGCAGGGTCGGGAGCAGGGTCCGGCGCGCGACAGGGTGGGAGGCTCCGTTGGTGGCAGGCGGTGGCAGAGTTGCCTCGTTGAAGGAGGCGCCCGTCTTTTCTCTGAAGCGGCCGACCTCCCGGTCGGCCGGATGACGCGACCACGGAGCATCGCGGCCGGGCGTGCCCGCCCGGCCGAGACGGAGCTCGGCCGCTTCAGAGGATCGGCGCAGGCCGGGGTGGGGGGGTCGCGGGTGGCGTTGTTGGCGGAGACGGAGCTCGGCCGCTTCGGAGGAGCATGTGCCTTCGGCTCGGCCTGATGCATCAGAGCGGTGCGGAGCCTCTTCGTCAGGGGAGGTGGACGGGAGGGCGCGGGTGGGGCGCTGGTTGGTCACGGCTCGCCTCGACCTCTAGAGACCGTCGTGTAGGTGAAGCTGCCGAGGCGATCGGCGGCGGCGGTCGCGAGCAGCGTAGCGAGTCGCTCGCCGGTCCAGGTTTCGGTCGTGCCGTCGGGCCAGGCGACGGTGAGCTGGCGCAGGGTACGAGCCGACAGCCCCGTGGGCAGCGCGACGAGCACGCGGGGGTCACGGGCGGAGGCGTAGCTACCGTCGCTGTGCGCCCTGCCGGTGAGCCGCCGGCCGTCGGCGAAGCGCAGCTCGACGGTGGCGCCGAGGGCGTCGCGGGCCGTGCTCGTATCCGCGCCGGGCGCCGCGGTCAGCAGGCGCAGCGCGACCGAGCGCTCTGCGCTCCCTGCGCGCAGGTAGATGCGCGGCGCGCCCGAGTTGTTGGAGACCACGAAGTCGAGGTCGCCGTCGTTGTCGAGGTCTCCCACCGCGAGCCCCCGGCTGGTCTCGCGCGCGAGGAAGCTCGCGGGCATCCGCGCGCTGGCGTCGGCGAAGCGGCCGTCGGCGCGCTGGAGGAAGAGCTGGTTCGGCTGGCCGAGGCCGCCGTCGGGCTCCTGGAGGCGCACCGCACCGTTCGCCACCACCAGGTCGAGCAGGCCGTCGCCGTCGGCGTCCAGCCAGTCGGTTCCGAACGAGGTGACGGCGAGGCTGGGCGGGCCCAGCCCCCGCGCCAGGGTCTCGTCGTCGAACATCCCGTCGCCCCGGTTGCGGTAGAAGGTGTTGGTCTCGCCGGTGAGGTGGGTGACCAGCAGGTCCAGAGCGCCGTCGTGGTCGAGGTCGGTGAGCGCGATCCCCATCCCCGCCTCGGGGACCCCGGCGCGGTTGAGGGCCACCCCGGCGAGCAGCGCCTGGTCCTCGAAGCGCAGCCCGTCGCGCTGCAGCCAGAGCTGGTTCGCAGCGCCGTCGTTGGCGACGTAGACGTCGGTCCGGCGGTCGCCGTCGAGGTCGGCGGCGACCACCCCGAGGCCGGGTCCGGGGGCGCTCTCGAACAGCCCGGTGGCGACCGGCTCGAAGGTCCCGTCCCCGCGGTTGCGCAGCAGGCGGTCAGCGGCCGGCGGGTAGGCGGTGGGCCCGCAGTAGTCGCGACGCGTGGAGGGCGCGTAGCACTCCACCGCTCGTTCGGGCGACCAGGTCAGGTAGTTCACCACGTAGAGGTCGAGCCAGCCGTCGCCGTCGAGGTCGACGAAGCTCGCGGCGACGCTCCAGCGCGGGTCGTCGGCGCCGGCCCCGGCGGTGACCTCGCGGAAGCGCCCGCCCTCGTTGCGGAGCAGGGCGTTGGGGCCCAGGTTGGCGACGTAGAGGTCGGTCCAGCCGTCGTTGTCGTAGTCGCCTGCGGCCACCCCCATGCCGAAGCCGAAGGAGGCCAGGCCGGCTTCCCCGGTGGCGTCGCGGAAGCGGACCCCGCTCTCGTGGGGCCCCGGGAGGTCGGGGCTGGGGTCGCCTGGTCCCGCGCCGGCGTCGCTCGGGCCGAGGTTGCGGTACAGGCGGTCGCCGAGCCCCGCGCGGCGGTTCGCCGCGGGGTCGAGCTCCCCGCTCTGGACCAGGAACAGGTCGAGGTCGCCGTCGCGGTCGAAGTCGAGAAGGGCGAGCCCGCTGCCGGTGATCTCGGGCAGCAGGAGCGAGCCCGTCCGCTCGCCGCGGTGGGCGAAGTCGATCCCGGAGGTCCCGGTGGCGTCGAGGAACAGCGGCCCGGCGTCGCCGGCCGCCGGGACCGGAGAGCGAGGGCCGTGACGTGGCCCTGGCGCGGGCGGGGCCGGCGAGGAGCCGGAAGGGTGCGGCGCCTGCGCAGACCAGCGCGCCGGGCGGGGTTCGCCCGCCGCCAGCGCGGTCGCCCAGAACGCGAGCAGAGCCGTCGCGAAGGC
>DATLFI010000132.1:0-6356 GCA_035524895.1 Thermoanaerobaculia bacterium
TCGGGCACCACGGCTACCGACGAACGGGGCGAGATCGTGGGCCGAGGCGACGCCTACGCACAGGCACAGCAGGTACTGCGCAACATCGAGTCCGCGCTCGCGCGGGCTGGTGCGCGACTCGCGGACGGGGTGCGCACCCGCATGTACGTCGTCGACATCGCAGGCGACTGGGAGCAGGTCGGCCGCGCCCACGGCGAGGTCTTCGGGAGCATCCGCCCGGCCTCCACGATGGTCGAGGTCCGGGCGCTGGTCGATCCCGCCATGCTGGTCGAGATCGAGGCGGACGCGGTCCTCCTCGAACCGGACTGAGCCTTACGCGCGCGCGGGGTCAGCCGCAGCCTGTATCGTACGAATCGATGGCGCTCACGTTTCGCCACGGGTCACGTGGCGGGAGTTGGCCCCTGCCTTGCTGTATCACCGTCACGATCGCTAAGGAGAAACCTTCCATGCTCGCGAACAAACACGCTTCCTTGCTTGCCGCCGCCGGCCTGTTGGTTTGGACAGCCGCCAATGCGGGCGCCCAGAGCCCTCCGGAGGGGACGGTGGCGTCGATGCTGGTGAACGGCTCGGCGCAGCTCGAAGTGGAGCCCGACGAAGCCATCGTGCGCCTCGGCGTCAGCTTCCAGGCACCGGACGCCGCAGCAGCCCAAAGCCGCGTCAACACCACCGCCCGAGCGATCCTCGACGCGGTGAAGGCCAAGGGAATCGCGGAATCCGCGATCCAGACCTCGCGGCTCGACCTGTCTCCAATGTACGAGAATCGCCGGTCGGACGACGGCGCCCCCACGGTGGTGGGCTACCAGGCCTCGAACGTGGTCAGCGTCACGCTCGCCGAGCTGGGAAAGCTGGGCGAAGTGATCGACGCCGCGATCGGCGCCGGCGCCAACCGCGTGGAAGGCATCGCCTTCCAGCTCGACGACGACGCAGCCGCGACGCAGCGCGCTCTGGCACGGGCCATCGAAAACGCCAAAGCAAAAGCCAGCGCCATGGCCAGCGCGCTAGGTCTCGCCCTCGGGCCGGTGCTCGAGGTCCAGGAGGCCGGCGCCTTCGTGTCGCCGCCTACCTACCAGCCTCGGTTCGCGCGCGTCCAGGCGATGGCGATGGTCGAGGACTCGACGCCGGTCTCGCCCGGCACCGTCACGGTGACAGCCAACGTCAGCGTTCGCTATCGCCTCGGCGAGTAACGACGGCGACGGGTCGATCGCCAGCGGGACCTCGCCGGCCGAGACCGGCCGGAGGCCGAAGACCGATGACCTGGGCCCGCCGCGAGCGCGGACGCGATGGCGTCGACGAGGCGTAGCCGCAAGGCGCGCCATTCCGCCGCGGGACGAGCCGCGATCGCCTGGCTGAGCTCGAGCTCGATGCCCAGATACCGGTGCCCGCCAAGGCGCCGGCGAAGCGCGGTCGGTAGGCCGTCGCTGCGTCCCAGGAACGGCCGATTCCGTCGCACCCGCAGCTCCGGACAGCGCCGGAGGACGGCTGCCCGCAGGCGCGCAGCGAAAGCGCGCTCGCGCGGCCGTCGCGGGTCGTAGAGGATTCCGAAATCGACCTTGCCCCTGCGGGAGAGCGGACCCGGAGCGAAGGTGTGAACCGCCAGGTGGACCACCTGCCCGCGCCGCGCCCTCGACGAGATCGCCGACTCCACTCGCTCGCGGTGCGGTCGATACCAATGCTCGAGCGCTCGGCGACGCGCCTCGGGGTCGAGACGCCGGCCCAGGGCACCGAACACCGCCGGGTTGTGCTCCGAGCGGTTCGCGTCCACCACCATCCTGGTGATCGACGAGGCGAAGATCGGCGCCTCGAGCCGACGCGCCAGTGAGCGCGCCAGCAGCAGCGCTCCGACGTCGAAGCTGCGGTAGCCGCCGAGGGCTCGTTCGAGGCCGCGGCCCAGCGCGCGCAAAGACGGCGGCACGCGGTTGCCCGCGTGCTCGCAAGTGACGATCGGCGAATGGACGTGTTGCGTCGCCATGTGAAGTCGCACCCCACCTCCGGGGCGGCATCCTCGCAGAAGACCTACCCGCCTGGTCAACCCCGGACCCGAGACCGCCCGCGTGACAGACTGCCGCCGTGCGTCCCTCCTGCCGCGGATCGGCCCTCGCGCTGTGCTCGTGGCTCGCTGCCGGCTGCGCGGCCGACCCGATTCCCCCCTCCCGACCTGCGGAAGATCCGACGAAACGGACCGAGCGAACCGTGCGCCTCGCCCTGTTCAACGTCCAGGAGCTGTCGGCTGAGAAGCTCGGAGCGGGCGACGATCCCCAGGTCCTGGCCGTGGCCGAGATCCTGCGCCGCATCTCGCCCGACGTCGTCGTGCTCCAAGAGATCGACCAGCCGCAAGAAGGACCTCCCGACGCACTCGCCCGCGAGCTCGTCGACCGCTATCTCGCCCCGCTGGCCCCTGCGCTCGCCTACCCCCATGTGTTCGTGGCCGCGACCAACACCGGCATGCTCTCGGGCCAGGACCTCAACCGCGACGGGCGCGTCGCGACGGCGGCCGACCGCGGCACCCATGAGCACGGCGAAGACAGCTTCGGTTTCGGCGTGTATCCGGGCCAGTACTCCATGGCCGTGCTCTCGAGGCTGCCGATCGACGTCGGTCGAGCACGCACGTTCCAGCGCTTCCTGTGGCGAGATCTCCCGGGGCACCACATACCTCCCGGCTTCTACGGCAGCGAGCTCGAAGCGATCCTGCGGCTCTCGAGCAAGTCGCACTGGGACCTGCCGCTGTTGCTGAGCGAACCAGGCGACCTGGAGCCCCTACACCTGCTGGTCAGTCACCCGACGCCCCCGGTATTCGACGGCGACGAGGACCGCAACGGCCGGCGGAACTTCGACGAGATCCGTTTCTGGGCGCTCTACCTCGACGGCGACGACTCGCTCTACGACGACAAGGGACAGCGCGGGGGTCTAAGGCAGGATCGAGCCTTCGTGATCGTGGGCGATCTCAACGCCCGGCCGAACCAGGTCGAGTCTCTCTACGACGACCGGACGGCCGTCTCCCAGGTCCTCGATCACACGCGCGTTCAGGACCCAGCCGCTGCCGGCCAGCCCTGCACCAGCAGGGGCGCGCTCGCTGGCCGCTCCCCTGGGCCACCGGACTACCGCGAGCGGGCTACCGCGGAGTTCCTCGGCGGCGTCCAGGTCGACTACCTGCTGCCGAGCGCCGGGTTCGAGGTCGTCGCCTGCAGTGTCTTCTGGCCGAGCGCCGACGAAGACCCGGAGGGCGCCGCCCTGGCGGAGGCCGCTTCGGACCACCGGCTGGTGTTCCTCGACCTGCGCCTGACCCGCCCGTGAAACCCCGACGCGACCGGCACGGGCGACGACCCGTTCCGTCCCGTCTTCGCGTTGATGGGCCCGGAGCCGCCGCCGACACGCGCACCGGTTTTGGTTTTCCGGCAGAATCAGCACTCCAACGACCGACAGCGACAGAAGGGCGGCAGCGTGCTGCTGCGCTCGCAAGGAGGAAGGACATGAGTCCCCTGAATCGCCCCGCCGCCCGGCTCGCCCACGCGGCGCGCTGCCTACCGGCCGTCGCGCTCGCCGCCGCGATCGCCGCCACCGGATGCCAAGCTCGAACCCAGCTCGAGGAGTGCCAGATCCGCCTCGCCGCCGTCGACGCCGAGAAAGCGCGGCTCGAACAGGACCTGCAGGACATCCGCTCCGACTACAAGGAGCTGGTGCGTGGCTGGGGCATCGCGCAGGGTGAGGAGACGGGCACCACGACCGAGCAATACCTCTCGGACGTCCAAGAGCGCATCGACGTCATGAAGGGTGTGGTCGCCAACCAGGTGCCGGCGCTCGTTCAAGAGCAGCTCCAGAAGGAGTTGGGCGCTCTCGCCGATTCGCTCGAGACGCAGTTCGGACAGCTCGACGCGCGTCACGCCCAGCTGCGAATGCAGCTCGACCAGGTGCAGGGAGCGCTGCTCGTCGCCAACGCCCGCTTGGAGGGGATCGAGCGTGCCGGCAGCAGCATCCAGACCGAGCTCGTGGCCCAGCGGCTCGACGAAGACAAGCTCGAGCAGGAGATGGAGGCCCTCTCGCTCCGTCTCGAAGAGTTCGACGAGAAGCACTTCCTGTGCAAGGACTGCCCGGAGTTCCTCGAGGTCAGGCGCAAGCGACAAGATGTCATCCTGACTTTCCACAACGAGGTGCGCTCGGCGCTGCGCCGCGTCCCGATCAGCGTGATGCGCGCCGCGTCCGGCACCGAGGACGAAACCCCCGACGCCGCAGACAGCGTGGTCGAACCGTCCACAGCGGACAGTCAGAGCGGCGACTAGCAGTCGCGCGACTGCTAGCGGCGGATGCGCCAGCGCAGCACGCCACGCACGTGCAGCAGCTCGTCACCGATCGTCGGCGTGTCCGGGCTCCGGAGACGCCGGCGGTCGAGCGGCGTGTAGAGCCCCTCGACCGAGAGAGAGAAACGGCCGCCCAGCTTCCAGAGGGCGCCGAAGGTCGCGGCGAGGGTCGTGCCTTCGGCGAGCTGGAGGGTGCGGTCGTGGATGTCGTAGGTGAGGGCATCGACCTGGAATGCCAGGTCGTGATCCACCACCGCTGCGCCGGCGTGCAGTGTCCAGAGCTCGGTCACGCGGTACCCCACCTTCAGCTCCAACCCGAGATGGTCGAGGCTGACCTCGTCGCGGGACGGGGCCAGGCAGCCAAAGAGGTTGCCGGGTGACCCAGCCGGGAAGCGCGCATCTGCTTCCGTGCAGGTGAGATCTCCCTTCGCCTCGCCGGCCTGCCCGAACACCCGCCAGCCAGCGCTCCAATGCTCCAGCTCGAAGAACGGCCGCTCAACCGCCAAGGCCAGCAGCGTGGCCTCGAGCCCCTCCACCTCGAGCGGCGGGACCACCCCCACCACCACGGAAGTCCTCGCGCCGACACCGAAGGCCGCACGCGCACGGCCGAAGAGCTCGGAGCGGTTGAGATCCTCGACCTTGAAGCCGCCGAAGCCCACTCTCCTCTGGTCCTCCGAGAGCGACGGCACCCAGATCCCCTCGAGCGCGAGCTCGATCTCTCCGGCGCGTCGGGCCAGCACCGGACCGAGCCCGGTGAGCAAGCTGGCCGACGAGAAGTACTTCATCGCCCAGGACTCGGGCGCGTCGAAGTCGAGGAGTTCGACCGGATCCGAGAGGACGGGACCGTCCTGGGCCGTGGCAGCGAACGCCGACGCGGCCATGACGAAAGAGAAGGCTCCGGCGCGCAGCCAGGGCGAGGCGGCACGCCGGAGCCAATGCGCTTTCCCCACGCTCAAGGGCACGTCGGGAAGGCGGTGATGTCGGTCACTGCGTTCGCTGGCTGGCCCAGCGTGTTGGTGTACTGCTGCTGCACGTTTGCCTCGGTGTCGGTGACCGTGAGCACGAGCTCGACGTCGGTGGTGGCCGCGAAGAACACCCAGAAGTGCTGGTTGATCGGACAGGCCGGCAGCACCTTGACCAGCATCTCGATGTTCTCGGAGTCGAAGAAGTAGAAGAGACCGGAGTCGCGCTTGCCGATGCCTTCGGCCGTGCCGCTCCCCTGCTCTCCGCTCGCGGTGCGCCAGACCACCTCGACCTGGAACCTCCCGTCCTCGCCGAGGCAGAGCGTGCTGTCACCGGCCACACAAGGCGGGAAGTCGGTGTCGCTGGCGGCGATCGTCACCGTCGCCGAGCTGCGGCCGAGCGCTGCTCCACCGCCCGGATTACTCAACATCACGCGGAAGGTCTCGGGACCTTCCGGCTCGTCGTCGTCGATCAGCGGGATTTCGATCGAACGCGGGTTGGCATCGCCGCCCGGCCAGTGCAACGTGCCCTGGACCTCGATGTAGTCGAGCCCCGCCACCGCTGAGCCGTCACTCGTCGTGTACTCGACGCTCACCGCTCCGGTGCTGCCGCCCACCCGTTCCACGTCCACGCTCGCGGCGCCTGCGCTCTCGGCGAACGGGCTCGGGTCGTCGGCCAACTGCAGCGTTCCTGGGCTGCCGCCCGCGTCGTCGTCCTGGATCGTCACCGTGGCGACGGAGGGTGTCCCGAGGGAAGCGCCGCCGCTCGGGTTGCTCAACGACACGGTGAACGTCTCGTTGGGCTCGGGGATGGTGTCCTCGATGGTCGCCACGACGAAGGTCTTGATCCCGTCCTCGCCGTCGGCGAAGTCGATAGTGCCCTGGGTCTGCTGGTAGTCCAACCCGGCCTGCGCCGAGCCGTCCGACGTCGCGTAGGACACCGAGACGGCGCCGTCGTCGCCTCCGAACCGCTCCACGCCGATGGTGACCGGGTTGCCCTCCGACACGCTGTAGCTACCTTGTGTCAGGCGGAGCTGTCCCGGTTCGTCGCTACCGCCGACCTCCCCTTCGACGACTATGGTGCCGATCATCCCGAAGCCGC
>DATLFI010000133.1:0-20275 GCA_035524895.1 Thermoanaerobaculia bacterium
ACCGCGGCCGGCTCGGCCGCCACTGGTGTCGGCTCCTGCAGGCGCGAACGAAGCGCGGGTTTGCGGCCGGAAACGACGAAGAGGCTCGGGCCTTTGGCCTGAGGATCGGCGGGAAGAGCGCGCCAGGTCACCGCTTCGAGCCCGGCGCCGCTGACCATGCGCTCCATCGGTTCGCGCTCGAAGCCCAACCAGACGTGCCCCATCTGCTGGCGCAGGTCCTCGCGCTGGTGGGAGCGCATGTCCACCACCAGGAGGACACCACCCGGGGAGAGGGCTCGTTCCGCCTCGCGCACCACCTTCGCCGGCTCGGCGACGTGGTGCAGGACCAGGAACAGGCAGGCAAGGTCGACCTCGCCATCCTCGACCGGCAAATCCTCGAGGCGGCCGCGCCGCAGGTCGACGTTGGTAGCGCCGTGGAGCCTGGCCTTGGCGGCTCGCAGCATGGCCGCCGAGCTGTCCACGGCCACCACGCGCTCCACGAACGGCGCGAGCGCAGCGGCGAGCTGGCCCGTGCCACAGCCGAAATCGCCAACCGACCACTGCCGATCGAGCAGGCCGAGCAGACCCAGCAGATCGAAGCGACCTCCGTACAGCTCCCCTCGCACGCCGTCCCACTGCTCCGCCGCCGTGGAGAAGAACTCGGCCGACCGGGCCGCGCGATCGCCGAGCACGCTGCGCAGCCGCTCGGAATCCTGCTCCGTCTGAGGACTGCCCTCGAGCGACTCGCGCAGCAGCATCCACAGCCGCCGCTCCGTCGCGCCCAGGGTCGAGAGATCGAGGGCGTAGTAGTGACGCGTGCCGTCGGCCCGCTTCGCGAGCCAACCGCGATCGATCAGCGTCTTGAGGTGGCGGCTCACCGTGGACTGCGGAAGCTGCAGCACGGAGCAGAGCTCGGTGACCGTGAGCTCGTGGCTCGCGAGGACCGCGAGGGTGCGCGCGCGAATCGCGTCGGAGAGCGTGCCGAGCTGGTCGAGGATCTGGGGAGCTGCCACGGCTTTGAGGTCTCGCAGGATCAATCCTTCAATCCGGCTTGACGGATGATAGCGGGCGACGTGACGCGTGTCAACGCGGACCGTCCCTGCGACCCGCAGGCACCAGCTCCCGTCGGCCTAACGCGCGGGTCCTCCCGCGCGGTCCCTAGCCGCGCGGCCCCTACGCGCTGGGCGTTGTCTGCGACTCGGACTCGGACGCTGACAGGGACCCCGGTCCCTCGCCCACCGCGTCGAGCAGCAGCTCCGCGACATCGACGATGGCGACCTGCCTGTCGCCCTTGCGCGCGTTGATGCCGTCCTCGAGCATCGTGGTGCAGAAGGGGCAGGCCACCGCTACCACCTCGGCGTTCGCGTCGAGGAGCTGCTGGGCGCGCTCCTGGTTGACGCGCTGGTTCGGCGGCTCGTCGACGAACGCCATGCCGCCTCCGCCACCACAGCAGAACCCCTTCTTGCCGCTGCGCTCGATCTCGACTCGTTCGGCCGGTCGCGACGCGTCGATCACCGAGCGCGGCGCCGCCACCTCGCCATTGTGTCGCGCGAGGTAGCACGGGTCGTGAAACACCACCTTGCGACCGGCCTCGCGCGACGGCTGCAGCCGCTTCTCCGCCACCAGCCGCTCGAGGTACTGGCTGTGGTGGTAGACCTCGTACTGACCGCCATGTTGCGGGTAGTCGTTCTTGAAGGTGTTGAAGCAGTGCGGGCAGGAGGTGACGACCTTCTTGACGCCGTAGCCGTCGAGCGTCTCGATGTTGCCCTTGGCCAGCATCTCGAACAAGAACTCGTTGCCGATGCGACGCGCCGGGTCGCCGGTACAGCTCTCCTCGCGGCCGAGGATCGCGAACTTGACGCCCGCCTGCTGCAGCAGCTTTGCGGTCGCGCGCACGGTTCGATGGTTGCGCTCGACCAGCGCACCGCCGCAGCCCACCCAGAACAGCACCTCGGCATCCTTCGGATCGTTCATCTCCGCCAGCACGTCGAGCTCGAGGCCCTTGGCCCAGTCCAGGCGGTTGAACTGCGTGCCGGCGAACGGATGCTGGCGGCTCTCCATCGAGGTCACCGCCTTGACCATGCCCTCGGGAAACTCCGCCTGCTCCATGACCAGCCAGCGGCGCGCGTCGATGATCTTGGGTAGCTGCTCGATGTGCACCGGGCACGCCTCCATGCAGGCGGCGCAGGTGGTGCACTGGAACAGCGCCTCTGGCGAGACCGCCGTCTGAGGGTCGATGATCGGCACCGCGGCCGGCGCGCCAACGCCACCCGCCGCCGGCTTCCCGTCGCCGTTGCCGCTGGCGGCGCCACGCGCGGCTGCAGCCCCGAGCAGCGCCTCCTCGCTACGGTGCATCAGATCGCGCAGGTCGAGGATGATGTCGCGCGGCGACAGTGCCTTGCCCACCGTGTTGGCCGGGCAGACCGCGGTGCACCGCCCACACTCGGTGCAGGCGTCGAGGTCGAGAAGGTCCTTCCACGACAGCTCGGCCAACGAGTTGACGCCGAGCGTCGTAGCCTTCTCGAAGTCGATGGTCTTCAGGCTGCGCCCGTACCCGTCGAGGTTCGCGGTGAAGATGTTGAGCGGCGAAGTGACGATGTGGGCCATCTTGGTATACGGCACCCAGGCCAGGAAGCCGAATGCGAGCACCATGTGGAACCACCACATGCCGCGATGCGCGGCGCGCATCACGCTGTCACCGACCGCCGCGTCCGACGCCTGCGCCACCAGCCACCCCACCGGCGACCAGGCTGCCCACGGGTCGTCGGTCACCGCGATGCGCCAGCCCTCGATCAGGAACCCCGTAACGCCGAGACCAAACAGAGCCAGGAGAATCCACGCTGACTCATCGGTGTACACCAGCTGCTTCGGCTTCCTGCCGTAGCGCCGCCATGCGGCCAGCACAGAGCCGAGCACGAACCACAGCCCGAACAGGTCGACGATCAGGGACTGGAACACGAGATAGAAGCGGCCCCTCATGATCTCGAGGTTCAGCCCGATGTACTTCGAATCCTCGTGGATCAACACCACGACGGTCGCCGCGAACAGGATCAGGAAGCCCGCGAACAGACCGCTGTGGAACACCGCCGTGAAGCGGTTGCGGTTGTTGCGCGCCTGGCCGAGCGCGTCGCGCAGGAACAGGCGGCACCGCTCGCCGAGCCGGTCGAAGCGGACCACTGGCTGGCCCACACGCCACAGCCGGTAGCGACGGTAGAACCCCCAGAAGCCGATCGCCACCGTCGGCAGCAGCAGCAGGTACATCACCCAGACGTGCGTGATGTTCCAGTAGACCTCGCGGGTGGCTTGGGAAACGTCCATCGGCGGCGGTGCTCCAAGTCGAGGGGAACAGCGGCGATGCTATCGCGGTGGCGTCAGCGCTCGCGGGCGCCCTCGATCCGCCAAAAAAAGACACGCCTTGCCGACGGGCGAACCGTCTCTGCGGCCCACGCCGGCGGGGGTCAGATGGGGCGGATGCGGAGGACGGTGACCAGGCGTCTTTGGTCGTCGACCGCGTAGCGGATCAAGATGCCTTCGGTGCGGCAGCGGTACTCGTCGCGCCCCGCCTCCGCCAACGCACCTCTGCCTCGAGGATCACGGGCGATCCTGCGGAGCGCGCTATCGACTGCGGATCGCCCCGTCTGGGTCGGGAGCTGCACCCAGTTCGCCAGAGCCAGCGCAGTGAGCTCCAGGCGATAGTCAGAGGAGGCCATCCCTCCTCAGCTGGGCGACAGCGTCTTCGTAGGCCACGGTCTGCCCTCTGGCTGCCTGCCCCCGAGACTTCTCGAGTGTCGCCTGCTCTTCGGCATCGATGGCCAAGAAGCTCTCGACCGCGAAGGCGACCGTATCGGACATCGAGCTGCCACCTTGCGCCGCACGAAGCTTCAGAACTCGCTGGATCCGCTCGTCGAGGTAGAGAGTGACTCTCTTCTTCACGGGACCCAGCGTTGCATACTGGCGTTCGTACGTCAAGGCGTCTCGACGCCACACCACGGGTGCAGCCCAGGGCGCGAGCTGCGTGCTCGTTGCGGTTTGCTGGATGGCGCGAGGCCCAATCCGCTACCGCGACACCAGCTCCTTCAGCTTCTCCGTCAACAGCGGCACGACCTTCTTGTAGTCCTCGACGATGCCGAAGCTGCAATGCTTGAAGATCGGTGCCTCGGCGTCGGTGTTGATCGCGGCGATGACCTTGGAGTCGCCCATGCCCAGCAGGTGCTGGCTGGCGCCGGAGATGGCGATCGCGAGGTAGAGCTCGGGCGCGACCTTCTTGCCGGTCTGGCCGACCTGCCAGTTGGGCGGCACCCAGCCGGCGTCGCAGGCGGCGCGCGACGCGGCGTTCTCGGCGCCGATCACCTTGGCCAGCGCCTTGAGGTCTTCGAACGGCTCGGAACCACCGAGGCCGCGACCGCCCGAGACGATGACATCGGCGTCCTCGAGCTTGCCGCCCTCCTGCTCCTCCGCTATCCGCTCCACGATGCGCACTACCGGCGCCGGTAGGTCGAGCGCGCGACGCTCGACAGGCGCCGCGGCGCCGGTGGGCTGGGCGGGCTCCATCGATCGCGCGCGGGTCCACACCACGGCGGGCCGAAGCTTCAAGCCATCGACTGCGATCGCCTTGCCGCCGGAGGCGGTGCGCGGCGCGCGGATCGTCCCGTCGTGCACGGAGATCGCCGCGGCATCCGCCATCGACGCGCCACCGAGCCGGTGTGCCAGACGGGGAGTCAGCTCCTGACTGTAGAAGTCGCCGCCGAGCAGGATCGCGGCCGGCTCGAGCGGGAGAGCGAGCTGCTCGAGGGCGGCGAGATAGACGTCCGGCTGGTACTCGGCAAGCTCGGCTTGGCCGGCGATCACCACCGAGTCGACCACGCCGCCCAGGGCGGCGAGGCCAGGCTCGTCGATCGGCCCGAGCACGAGCGCGTGCAGCTTGCCGCCCAGCTCGGCGGCGAGCCGCCTGCCGGCACCCGCGACGCCCTGCGCGACGCGGTCGTAGCCGTTGGCACCGAAGAGACCGATCGCGACGTCGTTGCTCATGGCAGCTCTCCCCTCAGCCCAGTCCGTTCACCACGGTCGCGATCTTGCGCGCCAACGCGTCCACCCGCGCCTCGAGCGTGTCGCCCTCGACCAGCTCGCAGCGCACTTCCTTGACCGGCACGGCCAGCTCGACCACTTCGTAGGCCCCGTTCCCGGAGCGCACCGCCTCGTCGTCGAGACCGAGGTCGGCCAGCGTCAGCTTCTGCAGCGGCTTGCGGTAGGACATCATGACGTCGCGCGTCTTCGGGATGCGCGGCACGTTCTGCTCGTTGTTGGTGATGGTCAGCAGGATCGGAGTCGGAGCCTCGGCGACCTCGAACCCGGCGTCGGACTGACGCCGGAGCCTCAACCCGTTGGCTGCGACGTCGATGGTGTCGACGAACGCGAGCGAAGGCAGGCCCAGCTCTCCGGCGAGCAGGCCGCCCGTTTGACCCACGCCCCAATCGCCGGACTCGCGTCCCACCAGGACCAGGTCGGCACCGCCGAGCTTGCGGATCGCCGCGGCGAGCACTCGCGCGACGGTCGCCGCATCGGGGTTCGAGCCGCCTTCGCGCTCCACCAACACGCCCTCGTTAGCGGTCATCGCTAGCGCCTTGCGCACCGAGTCCTCGGCCTCGCTGCCGCCGTAGCAGAGCGCGGTGATGGTCGCGTCGCCGGACTTCTCGCGGAGCTTCAGAGCGGTTTCGAGCGCGTTCTCGCAGAAGATGTTGGTCACCAGGTTCGCGCTGCCCCGCACCGCCTCGCGCTTCGCTGCGTCGATGCGGAAGTCGCGCGCCGGCAGGTCGGGGTCCAGGATCTGCTTGAGACAGACGATGATCTTCATCTTGCCCTTCCGTTTGCTCGCTCTCGGGTCACTGTCTTCGCACCGACCCGCTTGCGCTCGCCCGCGCTGGCTCCCGCGCCGGCGTCGGCGAGCACGCCGTGCAGCGCCAGTCGAGCGAGGTCTTCGATCACTTCTTTCTGGTCGAGGCGGCCACCGGGCTGGAACCACCGCGCGAGCCACAGCACCATGCCGACGATGGCGAACGCGCCGGCGGTGGGGTCGACGTCGTTCAGCCTACCTTCCGCGCGCAGCTTCTTCAGCGTGTCCCGGATGAAGTGGACGTAGCCGAGCTGGCGCGCACGGATGACTTGCTGCTTCTCGGGCGTCAGCCCCTCGAGCTCGTTGACCAGGATGCTCAGCTCGTCGCGGCCCTCGAGGATCAGCGCCGCGTGGCACTCGACGGTGCGGCGCAGGCGTCGGGCCAGGTCGGTCTCGGCCCTCGCCACCTCCACGACCTCGCGCTCGAGCGCATCGAGCGCGAACTCCATGATCCGGAACAGCAGGTCCTGCTTGCCCTTGATGTAGTAGTAGAGACCCGCCTTGGTCAGGTGCACGGCTTCCGCGACCTCGTGGATCGACGTGGCGTGGTAGCCCTTGCTGGCGAAGATCCGTGCTGCCGCCCGGTAGATCTCGACGGCGCGCTGGGGGTCGCGGGACGAGAGCTGGAACGAAGGGCTCATGGGGTTGGATCGGCTCGGGGCTCGGTACCTACCGACCGGTAGGACGGGGCGAACGTATGGCCTGCCGCCGCGAGTTGTCAAATGCGCGCGCGTTCCACGTTCACGATCGCCGAACGTGCGACCAGCCGCTCCGCGTGTGGAGCGCGGGACCGCTCCGGAAGGTGAGTGTAGTAGCTTGCGCTGGCACCAGCCCTCTCCTGGGAGATAGTGATGCGACCCGATACGGCCGAGCGAAGCGAGCCTGTAGTCACGGTGGGCGGCCGCGACGAACGCCTGCGCCGCTACTGGCAGAAACTAGAGCAGACAGACCCGCAGGTCTACGCGGCCCTGGTCGGCGAGGAAGACAGAGAACGCCGCGGCATCGAGCTGATCCCCTCCGAGAACTACACCTATCCGGAGGTCTTCGCCTGCAACGGCTCGGTGCTGACCAACAAGTACGCGGAGGGCTACCCGGGCCGCCGCTACTACGGCGGCCAGGAGTTCACCGACGTCGTCGAGCGCTTGGCGGTCGAGCGCGCCAAGCAGCTCTTCCGCTGCGAGCACGCCAACGTCCAGCCGCTGTCCGGATCGCCGATGAACCAGGCCGTATACATGGCATTCCTCGACCCCGGCGACACCGTGCTGGCGATGGATCTCTCGCACGGCGGCCACCTGACCCACGGTGCCCCGGTGTCGCACATGGGCAAGATCTTCCGCTTCGTGCGCTACAAGACCAAGCCAGACGGCAGCGGCGCGATCGACTTCGACGAGGTGCGTCGTCTCGCGCTCGAGCACCGCCCGAAGATCGTGCTGTGCGGCCACTCCTCGTATCCGCGCGAGTACGACTACGCGGCGTTCCGGCGTATCGCCGACGAGGTGGGCGCGCTGACCATGGCCGACGTCTCGCACATCGGCGGCCTGATCGCGGGCAAGGCGTTGCGTAACCCGTTCGACGACGGCTTCGACATCGTCACCACCACCACCCACAAGAGCCTGCGCGGCCCCCGCGGCGGCATGATCCTGTGCCGCGCGCCGCAGGCGCAGGCGATCGACAAAGCCGTGTTTCCCGGGCTGCAGGGCGGGCCGCACATGAACGCCGTGGCCGGCATCGCGGTGACTCTCGGCAAGGCGCTCGAGCCCGCGTACCAGGACTACTGCCGGCAGGTGCTCACAAATGCCCAGGCGCTCGCGGCCGAGCTGGTGGCGCGAGGCGCCGAGCTCGTCACCGGCGGCACCGAAAACCACCTGATGGTGGTGGTCACGACCGGGGCCTATGGCATCGACGGCAAGGTCGCCGAACAGACGCTCGACGAGGTCTCCATCACAGTCAACAAGCAGGTGATCCCCGACGACCCCAAACCACCGCTCCGCCCGAGCGGGATCCGTCTCGGCACTCCCGCTGCCACCACCCGCGGCATGGGAGTCGAGGAGATGAAGCGGCTCGCGGGCTGGCTGCACGACGCCCTCACCCACCACGAGGACAGCGGCCAGCTCGCGCGGATCCGCGCCGAGGTCGAGGAAATGTGCCTGCGCTTCCCCGTTCCGGGGCTGTGAGACCCAAGACATGTCGACCGTCCTCTACGACCTCGCCGACGGCATCCTCACCCTCACGCTGAACCGTCCCGACCGGCTCAACGCCTACAACGCCCAGCTCCACGACGAGCTCATCGCCGCACTGCGCCGGGCCGACACCGACGACGCGGTGCGCGCGATCGTGGTCACGGGCAGCGGGCGCGGCTTCTGCGCCGGCGCCGACCTCGGTGCCGCGGGCGACACGTTCCGTCGCGACGGCAACGCGAACCCCTCGACCTACCGCGACGGCGGCGGCATGCTGTCGCTCGAGATCTTCCGACTGCGCAAGCCGATCCTGGCGGCGATCAACGGCCCCGCCGTCGGCGTCGGCATCACCATGACGTTGCCAATGGACATCCGCGTCGCCTCGAGCGCGGCCAAGATGGGGTTCGTCTTCACGCGTCGCGGCATGGTCCCGGAGGCGTGCAGCTCGTTCTTCCTGCCGCGCATCGTAGGCATCAGCCGTGCTTCCGAGTGGGTGCTGACCGGTCGCGTGTTCTCGGCCCAGGAGGCTCTGGAAGGCGGCCTGGTGAGCCGCGTGGTCCCACCCGAGGAGCTCCTGCCCACCGTGCACGGCATCGCCCGCGAGATCCGCGACAACACCTCACCCGTCTCGGTCGCGTTGTCCCGACAGATGCTGTGGCGTCAGCTCGGCAGCTCGAGCCCGATGCGCGGTCACCGCATCGAGTCCTTGGGGATCTACCACCGTGGACGGAGCCGCGACGTCGTCGAAGGCGTCGAGTCCTTCCTCGAGAAACGACCTCCCCGGTTCCCCGAGCGCGTCTCGACGGACATGCCCGACTACTTCCCGTGGTGGGAGGAAGAAGGGTTCTGAGGCGAGGCCGTCGGGACGACAGACTGCAAGGCTGCCGGCCCCAGACTGCCCCGCTACGGCGAGCCGCCGCTGCGCGCCAACGACCGGAAGTACTCGTCGACGCGCTCTTCGAATCCCGCCGGGACGCGATCCTGCCCCGAGAGCCGCACCGGCGCGTTGGCGCCCTCGAGCTCCCGCCAGATGCGGAACTCGAACTGCCGCAGGCCCTCGACGACCTGCTCGCGCAGCCTGGCGAGCGCCAGCGGATCGTTGTTGAGGCCCCGGATGTTGAACTGGTTCAACTGGCGCAGGACGTCGTCCAGGTCCGCGACCTTCACCCCCTGCTCGCGCAGAGTGTCTCGCAGCTCACGAGCCTCGGCGGCACGTTGTTGCAGCTCCTTGCTGAGCTGACGAAGCTCCTCGGTCGAGAACCTGCCCGGCTGGAAGCCGGCACCATCACTGGGACCGATGCGCGCCGTGCTGCCGACCGCGCTGCCGAGCCCGGCAGAGGGCGAGTTGCCGCCCTCACCCTCGCCCTCGGCGTCGGGGCCCTGACGGCCACGGTCGCGTAGTCGCTGGCCCGTCCGCGCGCCTTCTCCACCCTGCCCATCCCCGTCGCCGGACTGCTCTCCAGCCTGGCTGCCCGACTCCCCTTCGCGGCCAGACTCGCCCTCGCGGCCACGCTCTCCGGACTCGGATTCCTCACTGCCGCGCTCGCCGCGACCTTGCTGTCCTTCGCCCGGTCGGTCGCCGCTCTGCTGTGCGAGCTGCTCGCCCTCTGTGGCTTCTCCCTCTCCGGGCTCGCCGCCTCCCTCTCCGGGCTCGCCGTTCTCCTGCCGCTCGCGCAACCGTCGTTCGAGCGACTCCAGGCCCTCGACCAGCTCTCGGGCCTGCGCCAGCGCCCCCTCCTTGCGCTCGCCGGGCGACTGTCCGAGCGAGGCCTGGGCCTCTCCGATGCGCTGAACCAGGTCGTCGACGTTGCGCGCGATGTCGTCCTCGAACAACTTCGCGTACCGCTGGTCGCGGTTCTCGACCACCGCCTTGGAATAGCGGATCTTCTCCTTGAGCTGGTTCTTGCGCACCGAGTTCGCGGCCTCCTGGAGTCCGCGCGCCACCTCCGGGGACTCGGCGCGCGCCGCCCTCGCTAGACGGTCCAGCTCGCCTTCCAGATCGCTGACCTCCTGGTGCAGCCGGTCCTTTCGCTCGAGCAGCCGCTCCAGTTCTTCCGCACCGGCGACATCACCGGGCCGCCCGTCGCGACCTGCTCCTGGTCGCTGCGACTGGCCCTGCTCTCCAGCCTGCCCTTGCGAACCGTCCTCGCCGCCTCCCATCTGTTCTACCTGCGACGAGATGCGTCGTTGCAGCTCCTGAGTCCGGTCCGCGCGCTCGCTCAGCTCGGCGAGCTGCTGGTCGAAGCGCTGGGTGCGGTTCTTGTCGAGCAGACGACGCGCCTCCGTCAGGCGCTCGAGCGCCGAGATTCCGCTCGCACCCGATTGTCCCGCGCGCTGCCCCTGGGCGTGGCGCATCTCGTTCGCCGCTTCGCGCAGTCGCTGTGCTGTCTCGCGCAGCTCCGGACGGGACTGCTCACGCGCGAGGCGCTCGAGCCGTCGAGCGAGCTCCTCGGCCTCTTCTGCCACTTGCTGTTGCGACCCACCGCCGCTGCCGGTGGGCTGTCCGCGCATCCGGTTGCGCCGTTCGTTCTCCTGCTGCTGCCGGCGCGCCAGCTCCTCGAGGCGTTCCTTCAGCTCGTCGATCTCGCGATCGGTCTCCTGCTCGCGGCCGCGCTGCACCACCTCGTACTGGTTGCGCAGCTTGTCGAGCTCGAGCTCGAAGAGGTCGGCGAGGTCCTCGGCAAGCTGCGACTGGCCACCGCCACCGCCACCACTGGCGTCGAACGACACCCGCACGTCGCGGAACACCGATTCGGCGCGCTGGAGATGGGTCATGGCGCGCTGCTCGGCGCCGAGCGCCGTGTCCAGCCGCTTCGCTTCCAGCTCGCTCTCGGCTGCGATCATCTCTGGCAGCGCCAGGCCCAGCTCCTCGACAATCTTCCGGAAGTCGCCTTCACTGGCGATCTGGGAGCGGTTGCCCATGCGGAAGATCAGGGTCTGCACCTGCTCGCGCAACCTCGCCTGAGACAACGACACGGTGGTGATGTTCTCGTCGAGCTCGCGCGGGGCGAACTGCGCCTTGTCCCGCTTCAGCTTGAACGTGGCGGCGATGATCTGGCGCTGCTGGAGCGACAACGACGAGTCGAGGCCGCCGCCGCCGCCCATGCCACCGCCGCCCTCGGGGGCGCGCCGATAGTCCTGGCCGAAAGGCCGGATCTCGACGAAGTAGATATCGCTGGTGGTCGACTGCGTGCCGCCGAAACGGTTGCCGTCGCGAGCCTGGGCGTAGTACGACACGAAGTCGCCGTCCTCGAGGCCGAGCTCCTCCAGGAACAGCGTGTGGCCCGCGCGCAGCTCCCGCTGGCCGCGACCGCGGTAGAGCGAGACGCGCTGCTCGTCGCCGCCGTTCACCGAGTACGCGAGCTCGACCTGCGTCAGTCCGTAGTCGTCCTCCGCCTCGACCTCGAGGAACACCTCCTCGATCTTGCTCGCCCGCACGTCGCGGCCCGGCTTCGAGACGCGCAGGATCGGCCCCTGGTCCGCCAGCGCCTCGATGCGGTACTCGGGAGACGCGCGGTGGATCTGCTGCCGGTGATCCCGAAGCTCCACCCGGTAGTAGCCGCTGCCGCTGACCGTGAGCTCCGCGAGCCAGGTGCCGTCGCCCTCGGGGCTCGGCCGCAGCTCCTGCTCCACCTGGTCGTCGCCGAGACCTTCCACGCGCAGCGATCCGGCGGTCACCGGCACCGTGGGGTGAATTCGCAGCTCCACCCGTGTGCCGACGAGCACCACCATGTCGCCGCCATCCTCGACAACTCGAGGCGACAGCCCGGCGTAGTCCGGGAACCGGTAGGTGAGGTCGATGCGATCGACATACGGCAGGTCGACCACGGTGAGGCGGTGCAGCGTAGAGCCGATCGTGCCCGCTTCGACCATGTACTCCGCGTTACGCCGGACGTCGAGCAGGAGCAGCTCGGTATCGCGTGCCGTTCGCCCCTCCTCGATGGGTCCGAGGACGTCCTGGGCGTCGGCTGGTGTCATCGCCCAGCGCTGCCACTGATCGTCCCCTTCGAAGCGCACGGCCAGGGTGGCCTCCTCCGCCTCGAAGCCGACCAGGCGCGCGAGCACCCGCTGGTCCGACCCGCGTGGCACTTCGATGTCACCGGGGTAGACCTGGACGCGATAGGGATTCTGGTCCGCTGCTGCCTTCCAGGGCGCGAACAGCAACAGCGCGCCGTGCTGCAGGAAGGCCGGGCTGAGCAGGACCGCCAGGGCTCCGGCTCCCGCCACTCCGGCGAGGGCACCCGAGAGCCGGCGCAGCGGGGTTCGCTCGATGCCCTGCGCGTAGTCGATCTGCTCGCAGCGCTCGATCGCGCTCTCCATCAGGCTCCGTTGCATCGCTGGCGACACTTGCGGCTGGTGGTGGCCCCCGAGCTCGACCGCGCTCAACACCGCCGATTGGAGCGAAGGCTCGTGCTCCTCGATGTACAGCGCGACCCGCCGGTTCGGCGCCCGCTGCAGCAGCGGCACGACCAGGAATCGCACGACCAGAGCCAGTAGGGAGATCCACGTGAACCAGCGGAACAGGGTCACGGCTCCCTCGCTGTAGAGGAAGAGGTTCATGACCCAGACCGCGAGCGCGAACGCCGCGAAACCGACGCCGAGCACGACCAACAGACCGCGCAGCAGCAGCTTCATCCGCCAGCGGTTGCGCACGGAGCGCACCACCCGCATCAGATCCTCGTAGGGCAGTCGATCGTCGGCGAACGCTGGAGCCGGCTCGGTTCGATCGTGCTGGTCGTTGGTCATGGGTGGAACCTCTGTGGTGAAACGACTCGAAGGGAGTAGAAGGCGTGAGCGTCCCTCACGTCGCTCGCATCCCCTGCCGCCGGTTCGCGAACAAGCTCTCGCCGACGAGCAACAGCGTCACGGCCAGCAGCACGTACCACCAGGCGCGACTCGCATCAGGCGGCGTCTCGGCGCCATCGCCCGATCGCTCGCCAGTGCCCCCACCCGCAGCCGTCACCGAGGCCGCGAGCTCTTCGGCGTCGAGCTGCCGGAGATCCGACTCGGCCGGGTCTACGTTGGCTGCGATCGTGAGATCGGTCGACGGGCCGCCCTCGACCGGCCGCACCTGGTAGAAGCCCTGCTCGGCCACCTCGAAGAGCAGCTCGCCGTCGGTCTCGAAGGTCTGATTGGCACCCGAAGGCGCGACCACCAGCCACTCGCGCCCGGACTCGGCCGGAACCTCGAGGCGGGCCGTCTGACCGACCTGGTAGGACTCGCGGGGCGGCTGGTATCCGGCGAGATGGCGGAAGGCGGCATCCAGCCACGGCACGAACACCGGCTGCAACACCAGGTCGCTCCACTCGGCGTCGAGAGTGGTCGCCCACACCAGCACCCGACCACCACCCCGTCGCACCTCGACCAGGGCGGGTGCGCCGTCGTCGAAGCGGGCGAGCACCTGCGCCGCGCTGGTGACGGGTCCCTCGCCGCCGCCTCGGATGGCGGGGTCGTCGTCGCGCGCCGAGTCGCCGCCGATGTCGGGCAGGCGCCGGTACCTGAAGAACCTCGCCGAAGAGAAATCTCCGCTCCGCGCCGACACGAACGGTTCGAACACAGGATGGTCGTAGTCGAGGAAGGCGAGGGACCGGCCCGAGAGCGCCTGCTCGAGCTCCTCTCGGCCGGCGAGCCCAAACGCGCTCAGCGCCCCGCCGCTGTCGCGTCGCGCGACCGAGACCAGCAGCCCGGAGCCGGCCTCCACCATCCTCGTGAGCTCTGTGCGAGTCGCCTCCTGCAGGAGGGAGATGCCGTCGAGCACGGCCACCACGCGTGCGCGGGCGAGGTCGGCGGGCACCACCTCGCTTGCGGACCTTCGCTCCAGCGTGAATCGCGGTCGCCGCGCGGTCGACAGCGCTCGCTCGACGTAGAGGCCGCGCTCCCTGCCCCCGTCATCGATGAGCAGCACCGGGATGGCATCGGCCGGCGAAACCACGAAAGCCAAGACATCGTCGAGCGGCAAGGAATCGTTGGCGGCGAGCACGCGCCCGCGCGTGATGACCCGGGCGTCGAAGTCGACAGGAGCGAACGTGACGGTCGTGCTGTCGTCGCTCCACGACCCGACCTGCTCCTGCACGACGCGACCGTCGAGCTCGAGCCGCAGGCTCGGCGCCGCCGCGCCCTGCTCGACGCCACCGAAGGCGACGGCGCGCACCGTCACCTGGAGCTGTTCCCGACCTCGCGACGGCCCCGGAGTACGGTCGAGAGTGACCCCGGTGAGGGCGACGTTGGACACAGGTACGGCCTCGCCGGCTGTGACGTCCCGCAACAGCAGCTCGGCTCCTGGCGGCAGCGCTGCGTCCTCGAGGGCGCCGCCCAGCTCGCCGCGTTGGAGGTCGCCGATGAATACCACCTGGCGCACTCCGGCGCTGCTCTCCAGGAGCTGCGTGCGAGCGGCCTTGAACGCCGGCACGTAGCGCGTGGATCGGGATGTCGTAGCCAGGCCGCTCAGCGCCGCGAGCAACCGCCCGCTATCTGCGGTCGGCGGCACCACCACCTCCGCGCGCTCGTCGAACGCCACCAGCGTGGCGGCGTCGCTTCCGTCGAGGGTCGCGATCACGTCGCGAGCCTCTTCGAGCGCGCGCTGCCAGCGTTCACCGTGCCCCATGCTGAAGGACCGATCGACCAGCAGCACCAGCTCGCGCCGCTCCGAGCCCGGTGTGGCGGCAGCGCTGTCGAGGAGCGGCCGCGCGAACGCGATCGCGAGTGCAACCAGGGCGGCGCACCGCAACGCCAACAGCGCCAGCTCGCGCAAGCGCCGGCGGCGCACCGAGCGATAGGGCACTTTCGCCACGAACATGAGCGAAGGGAACGCGATCGCCTTGGGCGTGCGCTTGCGGCTCAGGTGCAGCGCGATCGGCACGCCGACGGCGAGGATCCCGAGCAGGAAGAGAGGAGCGAGGAAGCTCATCTCGACTTCATCGCCCACATCCGAGCAGCAAGGTAACGGTAGAGCGCGTTGTCGAGAGGCTCGGCAGTGTTGATCAAGGTGTAGTCGATGCCGAGCTGGGTGAAGCGTCGCCGCAGCTCCTCGACGTGCTCTTGCACCAGCCGGCGATACTGCTCGCGCAAAGAGTCCGGCACCACCGAGACGCGGTCGCCGCTCTCGAGGTCGAGGAAGTCCACCGGTTCGTCGTAGGGCAGGTCGATCTCGGCGGGATCGAGCACGTGGAACAGGATCACGTCGTGGCCGCGGGTCTTGAAGCCGCGAACCGCCTCCACCACGCGCTCGGGCGTGTCGTAGAAGTCGGACACCATCACCAGTAGCCCGCGCCGACGCGCATGCTGGGCCACCTCGATCAACGGCGGCACGAGATCGCTGTGACCACCTGGCTCGAGCTTCTCGAGCGTGTGCAGTGCCACCTGGTAGTGCTTGGCCGCCGGTGGCACGTGGACCACGACTCGATGGTCGAAGGCGACCAGCCCGACGCGGTCCCGCTGGCGCTGCGAGAAGTAGGCGAGGCAGGCGACGAGGTAGCGGGCGTAGTCGAGCTTGGTGAGCGCCCCGGTGCCGAAGTCCATCGACTTGGATATGTCGAGCAAGAGCAGCAGGTTGGTGTTGGTGTCGCCCTCGTACTCCTTGACGAAGAAGCGATCGGTTCGGGAGTAGAGCTTCCAGTCGATCTGCCGGATGTCGTCGCCCGGGTTGTAGGCCCGGTACTCCGCGAAGTCCATCGTGCGTCCGAGGAACGGCGACCGGTGCAGGCCGCTGATGAACCCCTCGACCACGGTCTTCGCGATCAGATGGAGGCTCGAGATCCGGCCCAAGGTGGCCGGATCGAGGAAGCGCGCGGAAGCCCCTGTAGTCACTCTCTACATTCCCGAGCGCTCTACCGGCGCCGTCTCGAGCAGGCGATCGATGATCGCGTCGGAGGTGACACGCTCCGACCCGGCCTGGAAGTTCGTCAGGATCCGGTGGCGCAGCACCGGATGGGCGAGCGCCCGCACGTCCTCGAAGTCGACGTGGTAGCGGCCGTTCGTGAGTGCGCGCGCCTTGCCGCCGAGGATCAGGTACTGCGCGGCGCGCACGCTGGCGCCGTATTCGACCCACCGGTCGACGAACTCCGGGGCTTCGGGAGTGCGGGGCCGAGTCATGCGCACGAGGTGGATCGCGTAGCGCAGCACGCTCTCCGCAACAGGCACCCGCCGCACCAGCGCGTGGAAGGCGCGCAGGTCCTCGCCGCCGATCTCGCTCTTCAGGCTCACCTGCGCTCCGGATGTGGTCGACTGCACGATCTTCATCTCGAGGTCTGCGTCGAGATGCTCGATCACGATGTTGAACATGAAGCGGTCGAGCTGAGCCTCGGGCAGCGGATAGGTGCCCTCGAGCTCGATCGGGTTCTGGGTCGCGAAGACGAAGAAGGGCTCTTCGAGCCGGTAGGTCTTCCCCTGCACGGTGACCCGGTGCTCCTGCATCGCCTCGAGCAGCGCCGCCTGGGTCTTCGGCGGCGTGCGGTTGATCTCGTCGGCGAGCACGATCTGAGCGAAGATCGGGCCTGGCATGAAGACCATGGACCGCCGCCCGGTGGACGCGTCCTCCTGGATGATGTCGGTGCCGGTGATGTCGGCCGGCATCAGGTCGGGCGTGAACTGGATGCGGCTGTAGTCGAGGTCCAGGATGTCCGAGATGGTCTGGACGATCAGGGTCTTCGCCAACCCCGGCACACCGGTGATGATGCTGTTGCCGCCCACGAACAGAGTCAGCAGCACCTGGTCGAGCACCTTGTCCTGGCCGATGATCACCTTACCGAGCTCGCGCAGGATCGTCTCGCGGCCTTCCGCCAGTCGCCGCGCCAGCGCCAGATCGTCCTCCGCCACCGTAGTCGGCGGCACCGAAGCCGGAATGCCCTCCGACACGGCCGTGCCCTCGAAGCCCTCGTCCTGCTGCGCATTGGTCATCGTTGTGTGTTCCTCGTTGCGTTGCCGTCTGGTTCTACTGTTGTTTTCGTCCCGGGCGCATTCGCCCCGGGCGCATTCGTCCCGCGCCGTCCCTCTTCATCGCACCAACCCGTACATCAGATAGTTCACTCCCAGCTTGAATCCCTTCTCGGTCAGGTGGATGGGGTACAGCGAGGTGTCGGACCACTCCCAATAGTCGCCGATGTCGAGGTTCCAGTTGACAACCACCATCAGTCGCTTCTGTGGGTCGTTG
Source organism: Thermoanaerobaculia bacterium (assembly GCA_035524895.1). Taxonomy (GTDB): domain Bacteria; phylum Acidobacteriota; class Thermoanaerobaculia; order Multivoradales; family Multivoraceae; genus DATLFI01. The sequence continues at coordinate 17,195 of DATLFI010000133.1, forward strand.
TCCTCGAAGACGCCGTAGATCACCGGATCGAAGTTGGCGAACACCGGGTCGCTGCGATCGGTGAAGTCGACATCTTCCAGCTCGAAGAACACCCGCAACGCGGGGTGCGTCTCGTCGAGCCGATAGAGGATCACCCCCGGGAACAGACGCTCGATCTGAACCTCGAAGTTGTCCCACTGGTGGCGGGGCTGCCGCGAACGGAAGTCCAGGAAGAAGTCGTCGATCATCAGGAATCCACCTTTGAGGACGTAGCTCCGCAGGATCTCGACTTCCTGGTCGGTGGGGTTCCAGAAGCCCGGTTCGCACAGGTAGGCCCACGGATGCTCGAACAGACGCGGGTCGTCGATCGCGAGGATGTTGCCGCCGTCGGGCCGCGGAGTCAGCTCCGTGATGTCGCCGAGGATCCTCATGAAGTTGATCTCGGCCTCGGGGTAGTCGTGGTTCCACTTGAGGTCGAGGCCCCACGTATACGCCGGCGAGAAGGTCCAGTAGGTCGGCGTGAACTTGATCCGCGCGAACGTGAAGCGACCGTCGTAGCTCCACTCGGGGTACTCGACCTGCGGCGGCTCCGGGAAGAACTGCGGCTGCTCGGTAGCCAAGGCGATCGCCGTTGCGGGCGCCAATTGGGCGAAACGCGTCGCGGCAAAGGTGCTCGCCACGACCAGCAGGGGGACGCCGACTGCGAACGCGGCGAAACGGCGCCTGTTCCCGCCGAGCGACACGTTGGCTCCAGAGCTCACGAGCTGCTCTCCGTCAGGTCGAGCAGCAGGACCTGCGCGTCCTCGTAGCCGGGCGCGATCTCGAGCGCGCGCAGCACCTCGCGTCGCGCGCCTCGACGGTCCCCGGTCCGCGCCAGGTTCGCCGCCGCCCGGTAGAGGGCCTCGGCGCGGCTCGCAGGTCTCAGCGCCGCCACGGCACGCCACTCGGTGACCGCCGCGGCGGGCCGCTCGAGCCGCTCGTACAGCTCGGCGAGGGTGCGATGCGGATCGACGTCGTGGGGGTAGATGTACATCGACCGCTCCAGAGCCTCGGCCTGCTCGGCCGGGCGATCCAGCTCGCCGTACAGCTCGGCGAGGTCCAGCAGCGGTCGGTACGCGAATTCGTTGATCCCGGTCATCGTCTCGAGCTCGCGCAGCGCGTCGGACTTCCGCCCGGCTTCGCGGTGGATGCGGGCCAACAGGTGATGCGGACCTTCCTCGGCGGCGTACTCTGGAAACACGCGCTTTGCCCGTTCCAGGTACTCGATCGCCTCATCGTAGCGTCGGTCCCGGTAGAGCGCCGTGCCCCAGGCGAGCTGGGCTCGGAAGTCCTCGGGAGATCTCTTGGCCCACGCCTCGAGAGCTGCGGGATCCGGACCCCGTCCCAGACCGATCACCTCGCCGGTCGCGGGCTCCCTGGTGCCCTCCTTGGGTCTCGGCGGGAAGGACGGCAGCGCACTGGCGTAGCGCTGTGCGAGCCAGCCGGAGAACTTGGCGTCGAAAGCCTCGAGCTCGAGACCGAGGACCTCGCGGAAGATGGTCTCGGTGTCTTTACGTTGGCGATAACCCTCGAGGATCTGCAGGATCTTGTCGAAGCCCCACTCGCGATCGATCAGCTCGCAGATCAGGCTCGCCTGGAAGTACGACAGCACCACCTGCCCCGGGAACGTCGGCCGTACGAAGCCGTCGTTGAACTCGGCCAGCCCGAGCAGGCTCCCGTCGGCGATCATCTGGACGAACTCCGGTCGCACGTCGTCGCCCCAGCCGGTGCGACCACCCCGTTCCTCGAACACCGAGAGCCCCTCGGTCAACCAGCGCGGGATCTGATTCTCCGTGACGCCGAGCGTGAAGGAGTGGGCCAGCTCGTGCCACAGGGTGGTGCCCCAGTTGAACCCGCCGAGCTCGCGAGCCGCCGGCGAGTCGAGCGCGATCACCGGCCCGAACGACACGCCGAGGGCACCGAGGCCAGCCAGACCGACGGTGCGCACCGAGAAGTCTTCGTGCTCCTTGAAGACCTCCACCCGGATCGGGGTCGGCGGCTCGTGCCGGTAGCGCTTCGCCAGGTAGTCGTAGGCCTCCTCGGCGAGCGAGCCGACGTAGGGCGCGAGCAGATCGGCCTCGGCCGGATGCAGCACCAGCTCGAACCGACCCCAGGGCACCACGCGGTACCCGTCGAGAGTGTCGAGGAGGTCGAGCGTGTTCTTGAGCCAGACGTTGTAGGGATCGCCGGCGAACGCAGTCTCGAGGCTGCGACGACCTTCGGCCATCTCGCCCAGTCGGAGCTGGTTGAGCCCCAGCTCGCCCCAGCCGCGCCAGGACTTGGGGTCGAGGCGGATCGACTGCGCGGCGAAGTCTCGAGCCGCGCGATAGAGCCGGTTCTGGACGCAAGCCTCCGCAAGGACGTTGTAGAGCTCGGCGTGGCGCGGATTCGCGTCCAGGACCTTGCGCTCGGTAGCGGCGAAGGCCTCGGGCTCGTCGGCCAGGTACTGCGCCGCAGCGAGCATCGAGAGCGCCTCGAGCGAGCGTGGGGCGACCTGCAGGGCGCGCTCCGCCTCCTCGCGCGCTTCGTCGAACAGCTCGAGCTCGAGCAGGAGCTGCCCCGAGAACACGCGGGCCGACACCAGGTTCGGGTTGACCGCGAGTGCGCGGTCCACCAGCACACGCGCTTCCGGCGAGCCGTCGAAGCGACGGACCCTGGCCAGAGCGAGCAAGGCTTCGGGATGGTTCGGGTTGCGCTCGAGCACGGGCTGCAGCGAGGTCCGCGCCTCGCCGCTGTCGTACTTCTCCAGGAACAGCACCGCGGTGCGGACCCGTGGCTCGGGATCGGCGGGATCCGCCGCCACGGCCTCGTCGAACGCCTTGAGGGCGTCCTTGAAGAGCTGCGGGTCGTCGCGACCGAGGATGCGCACGGCGCGTGCGACCGCCACCAGCTCGCTCGCGGTCAGGCGATCGCGCTCGTTGTAGAGGTCGATCAGGCGGTACAGCTCGCGAGTGGCTTCCTCGAGGCGTCCTCGCAGGAAGAGCAGCTCTCCGAGCTCCGTTCGCGCCTCCAGCTCGACGACGCTGCCCCGCGCTACGAGGCTGCCGAGGAGCTCCTCGGCAC
>DATLFI010000134.1:0-15393 GCA_035524895.1 Thermoanaerobaculia bacterium
CGGAGTACTTCATCCGCCAGCCCGAGAGGGGCGTGGCGCGGGTGGAAAGCGCTTTCACCACGATCGGTAAGGACGCCGCGCGTTGGTTCGAGTTCGATCGCGGTGGCCACGTAACCTTCTTCGCCGACCGGACCGGCATACACGGCACCACGGCTGACGTGTTCGGCATGGTGAGCAGGGCGCTTCAGGCCTGGAGCAGCGTCGAAGGTGCCAAGGTCAACCTGCGCTACGGAGGCGCCACCACCCTCAGCAAGCCCTTCGCGGTGAGCGATCGGCTGAACGGAATCCTCTGGAACGACCCCTACGGTGAGGTCAGCGGCACGTTCGACTGCGCGAGCGGCGGCGTGCTGGCGCTCGGTGGGGTGCGGCGGGCCGCGGGCTCCAAGAGCTTCGCCAACGGCTCCGCAGCCGAGGTCATCGAGGCCGACATCGTGGTGAACGACGGCGCGGCCTGCTTCTTCGAGCGCAACAACGGTCTCGACGGCGAGGAGGTTCTGGCGCACGAGCTGGGTCACACCCTCGGTTTCGGCCATTCCAAGGACAGGGCCGCCCTGATGCATGCGAGCGCGAAGGGCGACGGTCGCGGCGGCCAGCTCGGCGTCGACGACATCAAGGGCCTCTTCTACCTGTACCCTGGCGCGCCTGGTGTCACGGTCGAGCCGGGCCAGCTCACCCTCGAGCTCGGGAACTACGCCGGCGCGGAAGGCGAGACCGTTCAGATCAGCGTGCACCGCGTGGTCGGCAGCACCGGTGCTGCCAGCGTTCGGATTCGGACTCGCAACGGCACGGCCAAGGCTCCGGCGGACTTCGCGGCGCTCGACCAGACCTTGACCTGGGCCCACGGGGAAGCCGGACCGAAGACGGTCACGATCGGTCTGGCGGTGGACAAGCTCAAGGAGCCCGCGGAGAAGTTCAAGGTCGAGCTTCTCTCCTACGCTGGCGCGACCGCCGGTGCGATCCAGGCCGCCGAGGTGACCATCACCGATGGCAAGAGCGCACAGCCGGCGAGCGGTGGCGGCAACGTCGTGAGCCTGCAGGGGGCAAGCTCCACGGTCCGCGAGACCGACGGGTGGGTGAATCTGACCGTCGAGCGGACGGGTAGCGGCAAGGGGCCGGCGACGGTCGTCTGGCGTACCGTCGACGCCGCCGCGAAGGCCGGCAAGGACTACGTCGGCGGCCGCGGCGTCGTGCGATGGGCGAACGGGGACGTGGCGCCCAAGCAGGTGCGGGTGCGGATCCTGGACATCCGCGCCGCCGGGCCGGACCGAGCCTTCCTAGTTCGGCTGCTGCGGACCACCGGCGACGTGCAGATCGGCGCCGTGGGTGCGACCGCGGTCAAGATCCTCGACGTCGGCGCCCGCTGAACGGCGAGCGTCCCTCGACACGTCCCTTCCAGCGCCCCCGCCAAAGAAAGTGGGACTGCCCGGGGATCTCACCCGAGGGCGGTCTCTGAGTGCCACGGCGACGAGACGAAGGGGAGTCGTGCTCTCTCCGCGTCTCGGGTCTGGCGAACGACGACTTCCTCGACCCCGGTCGCCCTGCGCCCTGGGCTTTCGCCGCGCGGGGAGGCGTCGCAAGGCCTCCATCGCCGTCCTGCAGACTCTGCCGCGAGTTTTCTCGCCGACGGCGACGATGCCCAGGAACGACTTCGCGATCCCGATGGCGATCCGCCGTGCAGCACTCGCGACTGGCTATGGATCATGACCTCAGTCCCACTGCGTTCAATGTACGGAAGGCCTCGAAGACCTGTCAAGGAACGTCCACCGCGAGCTGCCGCGCTGGCTCGTCGCGCCTCGAGTGCTGCCCGACCGACCCACCGCAAGTCGTTGAGCCAGCGCCACGTGGCGTCGTTTGGCGTCTGGAGGATGCGGGCTCGGACTGCCGAGGAGCACGACCAGGCTCTGCCTTCGAGGGTGCCACTCGGTGTGCGCTGCGGGTCGAACTCTCTGGGCTTGCGTGACTTGACGGACGAGGCGGCGCCACTCTCGATGCCCGGCGGCCTCACGGACGGGATCGGATACCGTTCGCGCGCAAGGCTCTGATTCGTTCGATCAAAGACCGCGAGAGGTATCGGCCGGGGCTAAGGTTGCTCGGCCGCTACGAGTCATGGCAGGGGGGAGGTACGGGGAATGGAGACGGTTCTGATCACGGGTGCGAATCGGGGGCTCGGGCTGGGCCTGGTGCGGCGGTGGAGAGCCGCGGGTAGTCGAGTGCTCGCTTGCTGCCGGCGACCCGAGGCTGCGGTCGAGCTCGCCCGGGAGGCTGGTCCAGGTCTTTCGATCCACCGGCTCGACGTGACGGATCCGTCCTCGATCGCGGCCCTCGTCAGGGATCTCGACGGCATTGCGATCGACGTGCTGGTCCACAACGCCGGCATCTTTGGCCGTCGCGACGGTCAGCGGCTCGGGGTGCTGGACTTCGACGCGTGGCGCTCGGTGATGGAGACCAACCTCCTGGGTCCGATGCGGGTCACCGAGGCGCTGCTGCCGAACGTGGCGGCCAGTCGTCGCCGATGGATCGCCGCCATAACCTCTCAGATGGGCTCCGTTTCGGGCACCAGCGGCGGGAGCTACGCCTATCGCTCGAGCAAGGCCGCGCTCAACATGGCGATGCGGAGTCTCGCCGCGGACCTGGCCTCCCGCCGGATCTCGGTGGTCCTGGTGCACCCGGGTTGGGTGAGGACCGGGATGGGCGGACATCAAGCTGCTCTCGAGGTGGAGGAAAGCGCCGCCGGGGTGGTCGACCTGCTCGGGCGCCTCGAACCGGGCGACTCCGGCCACTTCTTCGACTGGCAGGGCAACGAGATTCCCTGGTAGCGGCCGCCACAACCTCTGGCGACGTTCCTCGTACTGGTAACAGAGGCCGTCGAGAACGGTCCACATCGTGCATCTGCGGGACTGGCTTCGACGCCTGGTGTCGCGGAGCAGTTACCGGTCACCGTCAACGGCCGCGTGGGGGCCCGATGAGCTCGATCGTTGCCGATGTCGCGGTCGGCCTGGTGCTGCTGATCGCTTGCGCCAACGTGGCGAATCTGCTGGTTGCCCGCGGCCGGGCGAGGCGGCGCGAGCTCGCGATTCGGGTGTCGCTGGGGGCGGGGAGAGAGCGCCTCGGCCGGCAACTTCTCACCGAGGGCCTGCTGCTCTCCTTCCTCGGAGGGCTGGCAGGGTTGGTCGTCGCGGCCTGGACACTGCCGGCTCTGTGGCGGCTCCGGCCGCCGTTCTTGGAGGCGGGAGACCTGGATCTGGGTCTGGATCCGCGAGCTCTCGCTTTCACGCTAGTGGTTTGCATCGTCGCGGGCATCGTGTTCTCGCTCGCGCCGGCGATGGATATAACGCGCGCCAGTCTGGTAGCGGCGGTGCGCGTCGGCGAACCGGCTCCGCGTGGCGGCTGGCGGAGATGGGGCCTAAGGCACGTGCTCGTCGCTGCTCAGGTCGCGCTCGCCGTGGTTCTCCTGGCGGGCGCCGGACTCTTCGTCGAGAGTCTCCAGGCCGCGCGCCGGATCGACACCGGCTTCGACGCCGAGGCGCTGGCGGTCCTGTCCCTGAACACCGGAGCGCTCGGAGCGACTCCCGAACAGACCGCGGCGACACTCGAGCGAGTGATCGAGGAGGCATCGGCAACGCCAGGAGTGGAGCTCGCTGCTCTGGCCAGCGGCGCGCCGCTCTCCTTCGCGCCACAGTTGCGCTTGCAGCCCGAAGGCAGCGAGGAGGCTTCGCCCGACGGCACCTATATCGCTGTCAACGACGTGGGCCCAGGGTACTTCGACACCATGGGTATCGCCATCCTGGAGGGTCGAGCGCTGGACCGGCGCGACCGCAGCGGCGGTCTCCAGGCTGTAGTCGTGAACCAGAGCTTCGCTCGGCGCTACTGGCCGAATGGATCCGCACTCGGGCGCCAGATTCGGTGGCCGGCTTCGGATCAGCCGTGGCTCGTGGTCGGAGTCGCCGAGGACGTCAAGTACGCGACGCTGGGGGAGCTACCGCAGCCCTACCTCTACCGGTCGCTCGAGCAGTTTCCGAACCCAAACGTGACCCTGCACCTGCGTGGCGGAGCTGCTCCCGGGGAGCTCCTCGCCGCTGCGGTGCCGCGTATCGAGCGGCTCGTTCCCGACCAGCCGATCCTCGACCCGCTGCCGGTGGCGGCGGTGATCGAGCGCTCGCTGTGGGCGGGCAGCCTCGGAGCGACGCTGCTGGCGGCCTTCGGGGCGCTGGCTCTTGCCCTGGCCGCGACCGGTGTCTACGGCGTAGTGGCGCAGGCGGCAGGGGCTCGACGACGCGAGGTTGGAATTCGCATGGCGCTGGGCGCCCGTAGGCGCGGCGTGGTGTCCCTGATCGTGGTCCAGGGCATGACGCCGGTGTTGGCCGGCGCGATCGCCGGCGCCGCGCTGTGCGCACCCCTGTCTCGGCTCGCCGTGGGGCTGCTCTATGGCGGGGCGGAGGTTTCGCCGTCGATCGTGTTCGGGGCGGTGGCGGTGCTCGCCGCAGCCTCGCTCGCAGCCTGCGCGGCACCCGCGCTCCGCGCCTCGCGGCTCGACCCGGTGTCCACGTTGCGGGCTGAGTAGCGCTCCGTACCTGGAATCAGCCGCCGGTCTCGCCGGCCGGCGGCCCCTGCGGTGCTGGCCGAGGCTTCGGCTTTCGCGGCAGCTTCTGGTCGCGCATCGCGGCGTGGTAGAGGAAGGAGGCCATGACCACCGAGGCTTGCTGCAGGTCGGCCGCGCTGGCGTGGTCGAGGTGGTCGAGGTTCGTGTGGTGGGTGCGGGTGGAGTAGTCGAGCGAGTCCTGGATGAACTGGAAGCCAGGCAGTCCAACGGCGTCGAACGGCAGGTGGTCGGTGCCGCCGGTGTTGCGGTTGGTCACCGTATCCGCGCCCACGTCGTGGAACGGACGGAGCCAGCTCTCGAAGATCGGCACCACGCCCAGGTTGCCCTGGGTGTACACGCCTCGAATTCGTCCGCTGCCGTTGTCCAGGTTGAAGTAGGCGGAGAAGCGGTCCCAATCCTGGTGGTATTGGATCGGCCAGGTTTCCGGCCACAACGAGGGCGGCGTGTCCCGCAGCTCGGGATCGCCGGGCGGCGGTCGCGAGGCGAAGTGCTCGCGCACGTAGGCGCGCGACCCGAGCAATCCCTGCTCCTCGCCGCTCCACAGCGCCACACGAATGGTACGGCGGGGCTCGACTCCGATCGCTCGGAGGATGCGCACGGCTTCCATCGCGACCGCGACCCCCGCAGCATTGTCGTTGGAGCCCGTGGCGGCGTGCCACGAGTCGAGGTGTGCCCCGACCATCACCAGCTCGTGGCGCAAGTTGCCGCCGCGGATCTCGGCTACGGTGTTGGCAGCCATCAGGCCGGCGTCATGAAAGGTGGTCGAAACGTCGAGCTCGAGGACCACGCGGCGACCTGCCTCGACGAGCCGCCCGATCCATCGGAACTGCTCTGCCGACATCACCAACGCCGGCACGCCTACGCTCTGGCCGGGCTCCCGCGATCCCGCCGCGCCGACTCGCAGGATGCCGCCGTCGCGACTGCTCATCTCGAAGGTCGCGACCACGCCCTCGTCGGCGAGGAACTGGTTGCGCTGGCGCGCGAAAGCCCAACGCTCCCGCGCCCTGGCGCGGAAGTCGGGTCGCGGAGCTCGTGAGTCGTCGAGCGGCAGCTCCGTGAGGGCACGAAGCCCATCGCGGTCGTAGCGGCGGAGCGCCGGCTCGTCCTCCCGGCTCGGTTCGCGGTCTTCGGAGAGCAAGAGGATCTGCCCTCGAACCTGACCGCGCAACGGTTCGAGGTTCTCTGCTCTTTCGAGCGAGGCCACCCTGACCTCTCCGCGGACCGGTCCGGCAGTGCTCGGGGTCCAGGCCTGCGGCAGCGCGAAGACAACCGTGCTCCGAGGCTCGGTCATGTGTACCGTGACCCGCTCGAAGGTCCAGCCGCGACCGAAGGGGCCCCAGGGCTCCAGGCGGGCGTTGTGCAGGCCCCACTCCTCGAGCCGCCGACGGGTCCATTCGTTCGCCTCCGCCATGCCTGGCGAGCCGGTGAGACGCGGGCCTATCGCGTCGGTGAGGTGCCGCAGTGTCTCCATCACCTGCGACCGGGAGAAGCCCTCCTCACGGATGCGGGTGACGACCTCCCAGTCGACCGGCTCCTCGGCGCGCACCGGCGGTAGCTGGTGCAGGAGACCGATCGCAACGAGGCAGGCGAAGATCCTCTTCATGGCTCTCCTTGTTCCTACGCGGAGCGCTGGGCGATCAGCAACGACCGCACCTGTCCCACGCCCAGGCGGCGGGTGAGGGCCGTCCTCGTCGACACGCTTTCTCGACCTGCGCTCACTCTTTGAGGACGAAGGTGACCTTCATGTTCACGCGATAGGAAGTGATCTTGCCCTTGGACACGTCGACCTTCAGCTCCTGGATCCACGCTCCGGTGATGTTGTCGAGGGTCTTGCTGGCGCGCGAGATGCCCTTGGTAACGGCTTCTTCGAAGGACTTGGACGAAGTGGCAGAGATTTCGGTGATCTTGGCGACGCTCATGATGGGGTTCCTTTCGTTCGGACCACTCGGATCACCGAGCCGCGCGTGAGACGCCTCTCGCCACAGCCCGGCCTATTCATCGCGATCGTGCCTTTTCAGGCATCGTCCCGCTCGTAAGGTGCGATGTGCTCCCACTCGTCGGGATCCGAGCGCGCCACCACCGCGACCACGGGCTCGGTGGCCGACAGGTTGATCACCTCGTGGGGGACGCCCGGTTCGATGAAGATGAAATCTCCGGCCTCGTTGTCGATCGACTGGCGGAGCCCGGGGCCGTAGCGGTGGCGCACCTGGCCGCGCAGGATGTAGAGCATGACCTCGAAGCCTACGTGGACGTGCGCGGCGGCGACCCCGCCGGGCGGCACCGTGGCGACGTTCATCGACAGGCTCTTGGCGCCGACGTTCCTCGAGGAGAGGCCGGACTTGTATCGGACTCCGTTCCACGACCGGCAGTCGGCCCCAGCGCGCAGCACCGTGATTCCGTGACCACCATCCACGCGCTCCGCTGCGGGCGCGAACTGGTCGAGACGAACCCGGTCGGTGTCCTCGTCGTCTTCTCGTCGCAAACCACTCTGGAGCATACCGGCTTTGGCCTCTTCTCGGCGAGGCGAGTGGCCGCGGGAGTCGCTGGTTCGGGCCGATAGGCTCGAACCGACGGCTCATACCAAGTTCGGCCGTCGGCGTGCCATGGCAACGAGGAGGCGTTGGTAGCCGGACGGAAAGCACCGCTGCACGAGATCGAGCAGGCGCGCATCGTTGCCGATCAGTACCCGGCGGGCGTTGCGGCGCACGCCACGAACGATCTTGCGGGCCGCCGCCTCGGGGCTCGTTCGGGCGACCCGATCGAACTCGGCGTTCGACTCGGCTCGGGTCGCGCGTCCCGGTTCCCGAGAGGTCGCGACGCGCTCGGCCGTCTCGCCCAACCCGTGCTCGTCCACGTCCGCCAGCTCCAGCATGCAGCCATGCACCGCCAGCTCGTGCGCGAGCGCGCGTCCGATGCCGGCGCCGGCGCCCGTGACGACGGCTACCCTGCCCCGCAACTGTTTCATGCCGGATCCCCAGCGGCTGCTGGAGAGAGCCGATCCCAGGGCGAGATCAGATGGTCGAGCATCCGGTCGCCCTCGAACACGTAGCGAGCCGAGAATCGCCGGCCCTCGAGCGCCATGGGCAGCCACAACCGATCGTCCTCCCACATCTCGTCGAAGGGGAGGTCGTCGACGCTCGACCAAAGCGGCGCCGCCTCCGCGGTCTCGCTCGGCTCGCCCGAGAGACCCTCGGCGACGAACACGTGGACGTGGATCGAATAGCCGTCGACGAACTGGAAGCGGTTGTCGCCGCAGTAGCGCAAGTCGGAAGGTGTGACCAGCAGCTCCTCTTCGACCTCGCGGATAGCGCCCTCTACCGGTGTCTCTCCGGGCTCGAGCCTCCCGCCGGGCCCGTTGATCTTGCCGGCTCCGAGGCCGCGCTTCTTGCGAATGAGCAGGAGGTCGGCTCCCCGGCGCACGAAGACCAGAGTAGCCTCGTCCCGGGCGCGCCAGGTGCGCCAGTCGATCGCGCTCACCTCGCGCGGGATCGGCGGTTCGAGCGACTCCCGCTGCTCGAGCAGCAGCCGATACCAGACGTGCGAGAGCCCGGCGCGCTCGGTCTCCCCGGAAAGATCGAACCCGACCTTCTCGAGCAGACGCCTGGAGCCCGCGTTGTGGGGCAGGGTGAACGCGATCAGTCGGTCGAGCGCCAGCCACTCGCGCGCGGCTTCGAGCACCGTCGAGGCCATCTCGGTGGCCATCGCCTGGCGCCAGAACCGAGACCGCACTCCATAGAGCAGCTCGATCTCGAGCACGCCGCCATGGCGGGTTCGCTGTAGACCGCAGTAGCCGACCGGTTCCCCGCCGTCGCGCGTGCCGAACAGCCACAGGCCGAAGCCGTGACGAAGCCAGTGGTCGGTGGCGCGTTCGAGGAAGGCACGGGTCTCCTCTGGGGGGCGCGGCAGGCCGTCGGCCGCCAAGGTCGCCATCACCTGGGGGTCGGCGTGAAGCAGTCGAAGCGCTGACAGGTCCGCGCTGGTCGGTGGTCGGCCGAGCAGTCGGGGTGAGGCGAGCCACGTCATGGGTGCGCGACGCCGAGTGGTTGGCTCGGGAGTGGGGGAGATCGCAGCGGCTCGGAGCGGGCTCGACGTGGATCCACGGCCGGCTTCAGTCGAAATGGACGTAGAGGCGTGCCGGTGCGATGCGTGGAGGCCTCGGCTGGGGCGTGTCGAGGATCAGCCGCGCGTCGACCGCCGGCCGGGTCAAGCGGAGGACGTGGATGCCGCGCGCGAGCTCCCCTCTCTCGAAGGGCTGGCCGTCGACCAACAGCGCCAAGGGCGGTCCATCGTAGCGGAACCGTTTGGTGCGAAGCACCTCGAATGGCACGTCGACCTCTGCGGGCAGCGTGCCGAGCTCGCGCCCGAGCAAGAAGAGGTTCCCCGCGTAGTGGGCGAAGCGCTCGTGCAGGAATTCGCGCTCCTCGCCTCTCAGCCAGCCGACGCGGTAGTTGTAGACAAAGGCGACGGTGCCCCGCTCGCGCAGCGAGGGGACCATCGGAGGCAGACCGCCGGAGCGATAGAGCCGGAACAGGTCGCCGCTCAACGCGTAGGCTGGATAGCCGTCGGGTCGGAAGTACAGCCCGGCCAGGTCGAACACCGGGTCGTCGGGCTCGGTGACGCGCTGCACCTCTTCGAGCAACGCGAGCTGGTGCTCCTGTCCGGTAGGGCCGTTCTCGGGCAGCGCCTTGGTGAACAGGCGCGGCCCTGCGGTCAGGAACTGCAGGCCGAGCACGAGCGCCGCCACCGGCCAGCCGGATCGGGCGAGGCCGGCGCGCGCACGCGCGAGGAACGGGACCAGGGTGGCGGCGGCAACCACCGCCACGACGGGCACCACGGTCACGTGGACGTAGGGCCAGGGGAAAGGCTGCAGCCAGAGCGTCGCCAGCAGCCAGGTCGCGACCAGCACCGGCCAGACGAGGCCCCTGGCTCGGTGGCCCGGGTCGCGTGCGGCGCGCAGCGCGACCACGAGTGCCGCGACCAGCCCGAGCACCGCCAGCGTGGAGAACGCGAGGTTGCGGCGACCCTCTTGCAGCAGGAAACCGAGCGGCGAGAAAGCCAGCCGCTCCTCGCCGCGCCCCGCGGCGCTCGCGGCGCCGAGGACGGCATCGTTCCAGAAGGCGGCCAGTCCGCCCTGGAGCCCGATCACGAAACACGCCGCAGCCACCGGCAGGCTCCAACCGAGCAGGGGCAGCGCCACCCGCGAGAGGCGTCGTTCGCGGGCCGCCCGCCACGACCACCAGGCGCCGAACGCGGCGGTGGCGAAGACCGCCTTCTGGGTGAGCAGGATGCCGAGACCCAGCAGCCCGCCCGCCGCCACGGCGCGCGCCGTCGCGAGGCCGGGCCCGCCGACCTGCAGGCGCAGCGTCGCGAGCACGCAGAGCGCCAACGGTCCGTCGGCGCGCACCTCCATACCGCGCTCGACGAACGTGGTGTGCAGCAGCAGCAGCCCGGCGGCGAGCGCTCCGGCCATCTCGCCGGCCTGCTGGCCGAGCGCCGGATCGCAGGCGTCGCGGGCCAGGCGCGCCGCGCAGCTCGCGGCGCACAGCGCCGTCGCGAGCACGACCACCAGGTGCAGCGCCCGCGCGCGGTGGTAGCTGGCGCGCGGGTCGTCGAGCTCGATCAGCGGCGCCAGCAACCCGTAGTGCAGCGGCATGTGGACCTGCCACACCTCGGCGTAGAGCGCTCGACCGGCGCGCAGGTGGTAGGCGCCGTGGAGGTGCTCGATCTCGTCGACCTGGAAGGCGCGGTGGCACGAGACGGAGGCGAGCAGCGCGAGGCCCGCGAGCGCCAGGCCGACCACCACGCCGCGCCCGACCCGCGCGAGCAGGTCTGGGCGCGGGCCGGCGGCCGGCCCCGGGCTCATGGCGTGGCGTAGCGACCGAGGACCGGCTGGCCCGGGAACACGCCGTCGACCGACTCGCCGCGGTCCACCACCAGCGTGCCGGCGACCAGCACGTACTCGATGCCGGTCGAGAAGCTCGGGCCGCTCTCGAAGGTCGCGGTGTCGAGCACGCGCTGCGGGTCGAAGACCACCAGGTCGGCGTCGGCGCCGACCTGCAGTCGGCCCTTGCGGCGCATCGTCGGCGCGATGGCTTCGAGGCGCTGCGCCGGCAGCAGGGTCATGCGGGCGATCGCCGTTGCCAGCGGCAGCGACCCGCGCTCGCGGACGTAGCGGCCGAGCACGCGCGAGAACGTGCCGGCCGAGCGCGGGTGGGCGCCCGGAGCGAAAGGCATGCCGTCGGAAGCGATCATCACGAACGGCGTCGCCATGGCGAGCTCGATCAGCTCCTCGGACATCATGTGGATGATGACCACGCCGCCGCGCTCGCGGTAGCGCGCGAAGCTCTCGGCAGTGAGCCGCTCGCCGGTGTCCTGCCACTGCACGTCGCCGTAGTCGATGCCGAGGCGCTCGCGCCAGCCGTCGTCGAAGATCGCCGAGTCGATGCCGGTCGAGCCCGCGGTGTAGGGATAGGCCTCGGTGGTGACGTCGACGCCACGCACCCGCACACCGGCGATCAGGTCGAGCGCCGCCGGCAGGTCGCGCAGGCTCGAGCTGTTGACGTGGACGATGTGGAGCGGTGCGCCGGTCGCAGCGGCGTTGGCCACCACCTCCTGGATGCCGCCCAGGCCCATTTCGCGCACGTGGGTGAAGATCGGTGCACCGGTCTCGGCGGACAGCTCGAAGACGCGCAGGATCTCGGATCGCGAGGCGCCCGGGTAGTACTGGTGAGCCATCCCGATGCCGAGGCCGCCCTGGCGCAGGCCCTGGCGCAGGAGCTCGAGCATGATGTCCATGCGGTCGGCGGGCAACGCGCGGTAGAAGCCTTCGCGCGCGACGCCCTGCATCGCGCGCAGCGGGTCCTCGCGCGCCGCGGCGTCGTCCAGCTCGTCGGCTCGCTCGGCCAGCTCCGGCAGCGCGAACGAGCGCAGCATGCCGTGTGAGACCGAGGCGCCGTAGTGGACGATCGCGCGACCGCGCCGGTAGTCGAGCCACTCGGCGACGCGCGGGTAGCCCCATTCCAGCTCGAGCGCGGTGGTGACCCCGTCGCGCGCTTGATAGCGATTCGCCTTCACGCTCTGGCCGTGGGCGTGGAGGTCGATGAAGCCGGGCGCCACCACCATCCCGCGGGCGTCGATCAGCCGCCCGTTCGGCGCGAGCTGCGCGGCGAGCGGCTCGACCGAGACCGCGACGACCCGGTCGCCGCGGACGCCGACGTGACGCGGCGCGTCGAGCCCGGTCTCCGGATCGATCGCCCGCCCGCCGGCGACCACTACGTCGAAGGGCTGCGCGACCGAGACGGCGGCCCAGAGCATCGCTGCCAGGATGAGCGCGGCACCCCAGAGGCGTGTGGGCGGGACCCGGTGGACGTCCATCGCGGGCTCAGCTTCTCACAGACCAGCGACTCCGCGGACGCTCGCGAGACCGGCGAGCTGCGCCGACGGTCGCGCGCCGCTACTCGCTGCGCAGCACCGTGGCCGGATCGAGCTCGATCGCCCGGCGCGCGGGCAGGCTCGACGCGAGCAGGGCGGTGAGCAGGACCAACAGCCCGCTGGCTCCGAACGCGACCGGGTCGGTGGCGCCGACGCCGAACAGCAAGCCGGTGAGGGAGCGCGCAAGGAGCACCCCGAGCCCCAGACCGATCACGACGCCGGCGAGACCGAGGGTCAGGCCACGACGCACCACCGAGCGGAAGAGCTCGCTGCGCTGCGCGCCCAGCGCCATACGCAGACCGAGCTCGTGGTGCCGGAGCTCGACGGTGTACGCGATCACGCCGTACAGGCCGAGGGTGGCCAGGATCGCCGCCAGTAGCGCGAAGCCTCCCATGGCGACCGCGTAGAAGCGGTCGCGGCCGACTGAGTCCGAGAGGGCTCGCGCGAAGGGGGTGACCGGCGGCACCGGCAGCGCCGGGTCGAGCTCCGCCACCACGCGCCGGAGCGCGGCGGCGACGGTCGCCTCGTCCGCGCTCCTGCGCACCACGAGGTGGGCAGACCGGCGCGGCAGCTGCGCGAACGGCACGAAGTACGCGAGCGGCGTCTGCTGGCGCAGGCCGTACTGCTTGATCGAGCCCACCACCCCCACGATGGTGAGCAGCGTCTCGTCGTCGGCGTCGAGCAGCCGCCGGCCGATCGGTGAAGCGTCGGGAAAGTGACGACGTGCGATCTCTTCGTTGACGATCGCTACCCGCGGCGCGTCCGCGTGGTCGCGGCGGTCGAAGGTCCGGCCGGCGAGCAGCGGCACGCCCAGCGCACGGAAGTAGCCCGGCGAAACCGCATCGATCGCCACCTCGGGTCGCTGGTCTGCGTGGATGCCGTCACCGTCGATCGCCAGTTGGTCGATGAAGGCGACGCCTGCGAGCGGCAGGCCGCTGGTGAGCCCAGCCGCAGCCACCGGCGGCAGGGCACGGACGCGCTCGATCAACTCGTCGAAGAATCGTCGGCGGGCGTCGTCGTCGGCGTAGCGTTCGGCGGGCAGGTCGAGCTGGAGGGTGGCGGCGTGGTCGACCTCGAACCCGGGCGGCACCGACGTCAGAGCCAGGAAGCTGCGGCCGAGGAGGCCGGCACCGACCAGCAGAGCGACGGCGAGCGCCGACTCGACCACCACCAGCGCACTGCGCAGCGGCGCCGGTTCCCGGCCGCGAGCGACGCGCACGCGGGCGACCGTCCCCGGACCGTGGCGCAGCCCCTGGGCGGCCGGGGCGAGCGTCGCCAGCAGCGTGCTCAGCAGGGTCACGCCGAGGGCGAAACCCAGCACCGGGAGGCTGGTCACCACCTGGTCCAGCCGCGGCAGCTCCAGGGGCGGAGCGGCGCGCAAGGCGCGCACGCCGGCCTGGGCGAGCATAGCTCCGAGCGCGCCGCCGAGGGTGCACAGCAGCAGGTTCTCGGCGAGCATCTGACGCACCAGGCGCCAGCGGCTGGCGCCCAGCGCCGAGCGCACGGCCAGCTCGCCGGCCCGTTCCGACGTGCGCGCCAACAGCAGGCCGCCGAGGTTGACGCAGGCGATCACCAGCACGATCGCAACCGCTCCGAACAGCGTCCACAGTGCGGGCGCCACCTCGCCCACCACCGTCTCGCGCAGCGGGGTCACCTCGAAACGCCAGCCGTCACCGAAGGGGAGGTGCTCCGACCAGGCGACGGCGCGCCGGTCGAGCTCGGCCTGCGCTCGCGCCAAGTCGGCCTCCGGCGACCAGCGCACCAGCCCGGTCAGAAACCAAGAGCTCCAGAGATCCTGCGTGGGATCGTGGCGGTGGAGCTGCCAGACGTCGGTCTCAGGGTGGGGAAAGTCGAAGCCCGACGGCAACACGCCGACGATCTCGCACGACGGACCGTCGCCCTCGAGCCGGAGCACCTCGCCGAGAGCTCGGTCGCTGCCGCCGAGGTCGGCTTGCCACACGCGATGGCTGATCAGGCACGGGCTCGTGCTCCGGTTGGCATGGTCGTCCGGCAAGAAGCCGCGACCCAGGATCGGCTCGACTCCCAGGGTCCCGAGCAGGTTCTCCGAGATGGCCGCCCCGTCGAGGCGGCGAGGTGCGAGGGTCGATAGCAGCGTGTAGCGCCGGTTCCGATAGACCGCCACGGACTCGAGCACGTCGCTGTCACGCTGCAGCTCCTGGTAGACGCCCGGCGGTAGTGGCATGCCGGTCCAGCCGCGCGCCTGGTTGGAGCTCGACAGGATGCCGAGACGTTCCGGCTGGTCGTAGGCGAGCGGGCTCAGCAGCACGCCGTGCACGATCGAGAACAGGGCGGTGGTGGCGCCGATGGCGAGCCCGAGCGAGAGCACCGCGGTCGCGCCGAAGCCGGGTCGCGTCCGCAGGCCGCGCGCGGCGCCGCGCAGATCCGCCCGCAGGTCGCCGATCCAGTCGGTGCGCCGCTCGCGGCGCTCGAGCTCGTGGTCGAGCCGCCGGCAGTCCTGCAGCGCTCTCCGGGAATCCCCGAGACGTCGCCGCGCTTCGCGTGCCGCCTCCTGCGGGCTCAGCCCCTCGGCGCGCAACCGGCGCTCGAGCATCTCCAGGTGGAAGTCGAGCTCGTCGGCCGCGTCGCCGCGATCCTCGTACTGTGGACGGTCCGGATCTCGCCTCATCGTGCCTCCCCGGTGGTCTCGAGCACGCGGGTGACGGCGTCCGCGAAGCTGCGCCAGCGCGTCACCTCTGCGCTCAGCTGTCGCCGGCCGTCGGCGGTGAGGCGGTAGAGCTTGACCTTGCGGTTGGTCTCCGACAACGCCCAGCGCGAGGTCAACCAGCCGCGCTGCTCGAGCCGGCGCAGGGCGGGGTAGAGCGAACCCTCCTCGATCAGGAGCTGATCGCCGGCCACGCTCTCGATCCAGCGGGCGATGGCGTAGCCGTGCAGCGGCCCCGCCGACAGCGCCTTGAGAATCATCGCGCCCAGGGTTCCCTGCTGCGAGTCGACCTGGGTGGTCCTCGGTTCTGGGTCGTCGCTCACCGGGCGGTCTCCTCGCTAGATGCCGTTGAACACATCCCTAGGAACAATAGTATACGGAAACAGCTCCCAGAGGTTCCGCGGGGCCGGGCCCGGAAGCTAGCAGCCCGTGGTGGAACCCCCGTGGGCTGCGTTGGGAGCGCCGTGGGGCCGTATGCTCATGCCGTGCGCGGGGAGGGTCCTTCGCCTGCAGGGGCTCTTCCGGCGGCTCGGCGTTGGCGCGGGAGCGGTGGCGATGCTGGGTCACACGCTTCGCGAGCGCAACACCGCAGACGGCCCCACGCCGCCCCCTACCAGAGCCGCGCAGCGGCGACGTCGGTGCAGGCAAGCTGCCCGGGGCAGCTTGCTTGCACCCACCC
>DATLFI010000135.1:0-2662 GCA_035524895.1 Thermoanaerobaculia bacterium
CCGTTCAGCGAGGCGACGCGCACCTGGTTCGCCGAAGCGTTCGAGGGGCCGACGCGCGCGCAGGAGCTCGGTTGGGCGGCGATCAGCCGCGGCAGCCACACGCTCATCCACGCGCCCACGGGATCCGGCAAGACGCTCGCCGCCTTCCTGTGGTGCGTCGACCGCCTGATGGCCGAACCTCCGCCCTCGAAGGCGACGGTGCGGGTGCTGTACGTCAGCCCGCTCAAGGCGCTTGCCTACGACGTCGAGCGCAACCTGCGCGCGCCGCTGGCCGGGATCCGGCGCACGGCCGAACGGCTGGGCGCAACGGTGCCGGAGGTCCGCGTGGCCTCGCGCACGGGGGATACGCCGGCGGACGCGCGCCGCCAGCTCACCAAGGCGCCCCCGGACATCCTGGTGACCACGCCCGAGAGCCTCTACCTCCTGCTCACCAGCCAGGCGCGCGAGGTCCTGCGGGGGGTCGAGCACGTCATCGTCGACGAGGTGCACGCCATCGCCGGCACCAAGCGCGGCGCGCACCTGGCCCTCTCGCTCGAACGGCTGAGCCACCTGGCCGATGCCGACCCGCAGCGCATCGGCCTGTCGGCAACCCAGCGGCCGCTCGAGACGATTGGCGCGTTCCTGGGTGGCGTTGGCCGCGAGGTCGAGATCGCCGATGCCGGCGCGCGCAAGGAGCTGGACCTCGAGGTGATCGTGCCCGTGGCGGACATGGCACGCATGGGCGAGGCGATGGAAGTGGACGAGTCGCCCGGCGGGCCGGCGGCCGGTCCGGAGGCGAGGCACTCCATCTGGCCGAGCATCCACCCCAGGTTGCTGGAGCTCATCCGGGCGCATCGGTCCACCCTGATCTTCGTGAATTCGCGGCGCCTGGCGGAGCGCCTTGCCTCGCGGCTCAACGAGCTGGCGGGGGAGGAGCTGGTACGGGCGCACCACGGCAGCGTCGCGCGCGAGCAGCGGCTGCAGATCGAGGAGGATCTCAAACAGGGACGGCTGCCGGCGCTGGTGGCCACCAGCTCCCTGGAGCTGGGCATCGACATGGGGGCCATCGACCTGGTGGTGCAGATCGAGGCGCCGCCGTCGGTCGCGTCGGGCATGCAGCGCATCGGCCGCGCGGGGCACCAGGTGGGGGAGCCGTCGGTCGGGAAGATCTTTCCGAAGTACCGCGGCGACCTGGTCGAGGCGGCGGTGGTGGTCGAGCGCATGAAGCGCGCCCAGATCGAGGAGACGCGCATCCCGCGCAACCCGCTCGACGTGCTGGCGCAGCAGCTCGTCGCCATCTGCGCCGCGGGTCGATGGACGGTCGACGAGCTGCACCAGCTCGTGACGCGCGCGGAGCCCTTCCGCGACCTGTCGCGCGAGCAGTTGACCGGGGTGCTCGACATGCTCTCCGGTCGCTATCCGTCGGACGAGTTCGCCGACCTCAAGCCTCGCCTGGTATGGGACCGCCAGACCGACGAGGTCGCGTCGCGCAACGACGCCCGCGTGGTGGCCATCACCTCCGGAGGCACGATCCCGGACCGCGGCCTGTACGGGGTGTTCCTGCCGGGCGACGACGCGGGTCGTGGCGGCCGCCGGGTGGGGGAGCTGGACGAGGAGATGGTGTACGAGTCCCGCGTCGGCGAGACGTTTCTGCTCGGCGCCTCGACCTGGCGCATCGAGGAGATTCGGCCGGACCGGGTGATCGTCACCCCCGCGCCGGGCGAGCCGGGCAAGATGCCGTTCTGGCACGGCGATGCGCTGGGCAGGCCGATCGAGCTGGGGCGGGCCATCGGTGCCTTCCTGCGCGAGTTGGAGCCGATGGAGCCCGATGCCGCCGTGGCGCGCCTGCGCTCCGAGCACGCGCTCGACGATCTGGCTGCCCGCAATCTCGTTGCCTACCTGGCCGACCAGCGGGAGGTCACCGGAGCGTTGCCGACCGACCGCACCATCGTGGTCGAGCGATTCCGCGACGAGCTCGGTGACTGGCGCGTGGCCGTGCTCACCCCCTTCGGCGGCCGCGTCCACGCCCCGTGGTCGATGGCCATCGAGGCACGCCTCCGCGAGCGCCACGGGGTCGACGTCCAGACCATGTGGTCCGACGACGGGATCGCCGTCCGCCTGCCGGAGGGCGTGGAGAGCGATGGCGCGACCATCGAGTCCGCGCTGCTCATCGAGCCTGAGGAGGTCGAGGAGCTGCTCATGGCCGAGCTCGGCGGTTCGGCCCTGTTTGCCGCGCGCTTCCGCGAGAACGCGGCGCGCGCCCTGCTCCTGCCGCGGCGTCGCCCGGGGCAGCGCACGCCGCGGTGGATGCAGCGGCAGCGTTCCGCCGACCTGCTCGCGGTCGCGAGCCGCTACGGCTCCTTCCCGATCATCCTCGAGACGTACCGCGAGGTGCTGCGCGACGTCTTCGACATGCCCGCCCTGGTCGACCTGCTCGGCGCCATCCGGGCCCGTAACATCCGGGTCGTCAGCGTCGAGTCCCGTTCCGCCTCCCCGTTCGCCTCGTCGCTCCTGTTCGACTACGTCGGCTCGTTCATGTACGAGGGAGACGCGCCGCTGGCCGAGCGTCGCGCCCAGGCCCTGGCCCTCGACCGCGAGCTCCTCGCCGAGCTGCTCGGCTCCGAGGAGCTGCGGGAGCTGCTCGACCCCGATGCGGTGTCGGATCTCGAGCTCGAGCTCCAGT
>DATLFI010000136.1:0-16899 GCA_035524895.1 Thermoanaerobaculia bacterium
GGCGGGCCGCGTCAGCTGCTGCGTGGAGTTGGGCGGCGCTCGCGGTACTTGCTCCAAGCTTCGCGAGCTTGACGAAAGAACTCAGTTGCAGCAGCGCGTGATTCGAATGCCCGCTTTGGAATTATGTGCGCGACATGCTGCTGAACGTAGATGAATACGTACCGTCGTGTCATGGCGACTTTGGGAACGCTTTCCCATGTCCAGGTGGAACTGTTCACTGCCGTGGTCTCACTGACTCCATCCGGCGAAATGCGGACCGTATGAGCGCCGAGAACGCCACGATTTTTCGATGGGAAATAGCTGATCGCCGCGAAAAGTCCGGTGGCGGCAAGCAGACCAACAGCGGCGCAGACGCCGATGAAGAGAATTACGAAAATCTTCGCGCCAAGCGGGTAGTCCAACCTCCATACCTCGGGAGCGAAAAACGCCATCGCCAAGAGGACGACGATCTGGTTAACGAGGTGGCGTGGCGCGTGATAGAGGTTGAATGCGACAAGATCTCGGAGGCGAACGTCGAAATTGATCTCCATGTCTCCTCGCGTCCGCCCAACGGACTGGCGTTCACCTGCGGCGCGCGAAGCGCGCTGTCAGGTGCAACGCCTCGTTAGGCGGTCGCGACACAATCGGCGCGCCGCTACCATTTGGATCCCAGGCGGTCATCGGGCGGTGTTCGTGGATGACGAGTCAAGAGACTGTCGCACGGCTATTACCTTCAGTAGGAAAAAGCAGCTCATTCCCGTCGGGATCGTCGATCTGGATCGAGTCGTACCCCCACCAGGTTTCCTTGGTGGGGACAGACCGCTCAACGAGCTCGCGGCGAAGTTCTGTGAGCTCGTCCGCGTTCAGCTCGACGAAGAGGCGCGCCTTGTCCCTGCGCGTGGCGTGCTCACAGAGGATGATCTCGCAGTCTCCCCGATTGACTTGGCAGACCGTTCCTTCGCCGTCGCCTTCATGCCACTTCTTCCAGAAGCCGAGGATGTCAACGTAGAAGCGGATCGCGCGATTCACGTCGGCAACGAACAGGACCGGGCGCGTGTACCAACCAGTCTGGCTTTTCATGGTGTGCTCTGTCATTCTGGCTCCTTATCCGCCTAACGGACTATGAGTTCAGCGGCGCCACCCGGCCGGGCTGCCGAGCGGAGGCACAACTGGTCGACGCCAGACGCGAGGAAGTTGGAGAGATCACCCGGATGGTGTCCGCTGCAACGAGGGGTTAGCCGACACCGCGCACCACCTTTCGGGAGGGAATCGGCGCGGACTCGAGGTGAGCGATAGCGTTGGCAGGATCCGTGTAGTCGGAGATCACCACCTTCGCGCCTGCTTCGCGAAGAAGAGCCTGCCGATTGCCGGTGGCGACACCCACAAATGGCAAGGCGAGTTCGATGGCCGCATCGACGTCCCAGCGGCCATCGCCGACTGCGACGACCCTCGATAATGAGCCACAAGCTTCTTTGCGAGCCGAGGCTATAGCCGCGGACAGGATGGCACCGCGAGCCGGACAATTGTCGCAGGCGAAGACCGGTATGGACCGAGGCAACCTTGCTGCGGCGATCTTCAAGGCGGCCGATGCACGCCAGGCGCCGGTGGCGATACGGACTACCCACCCTGCATCGCGGAGGAGTTGGAGTAGCTCGAGTGCGCCGGGAACTGCCTGAAAGCAAGCCGGCGACGACGACGCAGTCGCGAGCAGTTGAACGAATCGACGCTTCAAGCGTTGAAGTTGTTCTGTTGACGGCGGGGCATCGTGGTACCGCTGGAGAGCCTCTGCAGCGATTCCTTCGTCGGTGCAGTGCCGATAACGGGACCAATCCGGGTCGAGAGGGAGACCGAACTCGGCCTTGAAGGCCTCGACGTAACAAGTCGAGTCGACATCTGTCGTGGCGGTGAGGGTGCCATCGAGATCGAAGACAACGACTTGGACCGTCATTGTTTTACCGAGTGTCGGCTAACTATTTTTGGCGCTTCAGGAAGTTGTGTGGGTAGCCGACCGCGGGTAGAGATCGAGACCGCCGAGGTGGAAGTAGATCGCGTTGCGGAAGCGCTCTCGGTTGCGGAAGCCCTTGGCCGAGGTCTTGATCCACTGGATGGTGGCGTTGAGACCTTCGAGGCGAGCGTTGGCGACACCGGTGGTGATCGCGTTCAGGATGCCCCACAGGTAGTGACGGATGGTGCGAGCCGATCTCTTGATCGGGGCGAGTCGGGAGCGAATCGCCCACGAGTACCACATGCCCCACGCTTCCTCGAGGTCCTCGCGCGGGGCGCGCTCCCAGAGCCGGATCGCGAGCTCGCGGATCGCCCAGGCGCGTGCGGTCTTCAGGCTGCTGTCGCGGAGATGAGCGAAGCGCGAGAGCTGCTCCTCGTTCAAACGATCGGGGTGGCGAAGCCAGAGGAACCGCGTTCCCTTCAATCGCTCGTCGCCCTGGGCGCGTAGCTCACGGCTCTCTTGCCTCCTCACCTGGTCCACCGCATCAGACAGGAGCTTCAGGACGTGGAACCGGTCGAAGGCGATGGTCTCGTGTGGTCGAGGCAGATGGGCACGGGCGGCCGAGATGTACGGTCCCCACATGTCCATCGCGATGGTCTGCACCGACTCCAGCCACGCCTCCGGCCGCTCCTCCAAGAAGTCCGCCAAGGCCTCGCGGCCCCGACCATCAGCGACGTGCAGCACCCTTCCTGTTGCCGTGCAATCGGCCACCGTCGTGACGTACTCGTGACGACGCTGGAACGACGTCTCGTCGACGCCCAGGTTCGTCGCTGTGGGCAAGGGCGCCGAGTCACGCCGCACCAGCCCGCGCTTCACGCCGCGCTGAATGATCCCGTCGACTTGGTCCCAGCTCAGCCCATCAGCCGCGCTACCGCCGAGATGTTCGCAGCACCGCGCAGCCAGTCGATCACCAGGCTCTCGAAGAGCGCGGTGAATCCAGAGCCGGTCTCCGCCCACGGCACCTGCACCTGCCTGACACCGTGCTCCTGGCAGCGCACCCGCGGCACCTCTGCGATCAGGATGGTCTGGTACTGGCAGGTGTCCAGGTGACGCCACCGCCGAGGCCGACTGTCGTAGCGATCGCACTCCTGCCCACACTCGGGACAACCCATCCGCCGTGCGCCACTCTCGATGAACACCTCGACTGACTTCGCCTCCAGCTCAACCCGCGTCACCTGCCACGGCCGCTCGATACCAAGGATCCGCGCATACAGCTCTCGATCTCGCATCCCGCGAGCTTACGTGCTCACCACACAACTTCCCGAAGAGCCCTATTTTTTTGACTAGCGCCCTTCATCGAGTTCGTCGGCGAATTGGACTGCGCTCGCGCAAACCAAGCGTCTCCTGAGATCCCGCCTTGGAGTAGTCAGAAGCCCCGTCGTTCCTCGCGGGCTCACGCCTCCTCGATGGGAAAACAGGATTGGTTCTCTGACGGCGCTAAGCATGCCGAGTGTTTCCTTTGAATTCTACACCTCGCGGCGCGAGTCGAGGGCTCTGAGGTCGAGCGGGCTGCGCACGCCTCGGGCGCCGAAGTCGAGGACGTGGGTGTAGATCATCGTGGTCTTCACACTGCGATGGCCGAGCAGCTCCTGGACCGTCCGGATGTCGTGGCCGTGTTGGAGTAGGTGGGTGGCAAATGAGTGGCGGAGGGTGTGGCAGGTGACCTTCTTCGAGCAGCCGAGAGCGCGAGCCGCGGCGTGAACCGGCCGCTGGATGGCGGTCGGGTGGAGGTGGAAGCGGCCGATCAGCCCGCTGCGCGGATCGACGCAGTCCTTCGAGGCCGGAAAGACCCACTGCCACTGCCAGCTCGTTGGTGCCGCCGGGTACTTCCGCGCGACGGCGTTCGGCAAGTGCACGACCGGTCGTTCCAGCTCGAAGGACCTGCGGAGTGCGAGCAGGTGCTCGGACAGAGGGTCGATCAGACTGGTCGGCAGCATCGTCGTGCGCCAGCGCGAGCCCTTGGGCTCGCGAACGTAGATTAGCTTGCGATCGAAGTCGAGATCTTGGCGGCGAAGTCGAAGCGTCTCGACCAGTCGCATACCGGTGCCGTAGAGCAGCGAGGCGACCAGCCATGGCACTCCCTGGAGTCGGTCGAGCAGCCGGATGACCTCGCCTACGCTGAGCACGCTCGGGAGCACACGCTTCCGGCGTGCCCGGCAGGCATCGATGGGGCCGAGGTCCTGCTTCAGGACCTGCCGGTAGAGAAAGAGGATCGCGGCGAACGCCTGGTTCTGAGTCGACGGGCTGACCCGCCGCTCGACAGCCAGGTGGCTCAGGAAGCTCTCGACGTGCTGGGCGTCGAGCTCGGCCGGATGCTGCAGGCCGTGGAAGCGGACGTAGCGCAGGATCCAGCCGACGTAGGTCTTCTCGGTGCGCAGGGCGCGATGCCGCAGCCGGAGCTCGGCACGCACTCGATCGACGAGCCGGGGCTCCGCCGCAGGAAGCTGCTCGTGGACCGCGGCGGGCTGTGGCGCCGCCCATGGCGGCGATCGCCGGTAGTCGTCCAGGGCGAATGGGCCGAGAGAAGGTGTGACCATGATAGGCGTAATCATGGCATAAACGGGAGAGAAGCGCCCCTCTCCCTCGCCCCAGGTGAGGCCACGCTCCTTCGCTGCGGGCTATCGCCCGGCGACCGCTCGCACGCCGCGCACCAGCCGCGCGACCAGCTCGGGCGCCGCCTCGGCCTCGAGCGAGCAGAAGGCGATGCGCAGGTAGCGCTCGCCGATCGAGACCAGGCCGACGTCTTCTTGGTCGAGCAGGTGGCGCCTCACGGCGTCGGCCTCTACGCCTTCCGGCAGCTCCACCAGGGCGAACACGCCGGAGTTGAAAGGCAGCACACGGAAGGCGCCGTGCTCGCGCTCGGAGCGCTCGAGCTCGACCCGCAGCACGCGATAGCGCTCGGCCATGACGCCGACCACCACGGCGATCTCCTGTCGGATGTCGTCCTTGCGCAAGGCCTGGAGCAGCACCATCTGGCTGAGCGCGGGCGGCGAGCCGATGCCGGCGCGGATCAGCCCCTTGATCTTGCTCTCCAGCGCGGCGGTGATCGGCGAGTCGCTGGCCCACGGCAGGGTGAGGAAACCGACGCGCCCGCCGAAGAAGATCAGCTCCTTGGTGCTGCCGGTGATGAGCAGCGGGATCAGGTTGCCCGAACGCCCGGCGAGCTCCCAGAACAGCGAGGTCTGCGGGATGTCGGGCTCGTACACCAGCCCGGCGTAGGCGTCGTCGCACACCACCACCAGGGGGCGCTTCTCGGCTTCCGCGACCAGCGAGTCGACCAGCACGCGGCGCTCCTCCGTTGTGGGCGAGTAGCCGGTGGGGTTGGCGGGCACGTTGAGCAGGGTCATCGCCGGCTCACCATCGGGGAGCGCGGTGATGGCTCGCGCCACGGCACGCGGGTCGAAGCGTCGCTCGGGGAAGGCGGACACCGCGACCACCTCGGCGCCGGTGCGCACGCCGTAGACCTGACGGTAGTTGCCCCAGAACGGTGCTGGGATGAATACCTTGCGCCCAGGACCGCCGAACACGTCGGCAGTGAGCGCTAGCGCGTGCGTCAGCCCGCAGGTGACGATCGGGACGCTCGCCGACGGCACCGCGCCGGCCGGCAGCGAGTCCGCTGCGGGCGTCTGCCAGCGCTGCCAGCGCTCGCGTAGCTCGGCGAGCCCCTCGATCGGCGAGTAGAGCAGGGCTCGGTTGCGGTCGGCGTCGGACAGCCGATCGAGCACCGCGGCGATGGTTGGCAGGGCGAGGATGCCACCCGCGCCGTCGGTGATCTGCCCGATGGTGGCGTTGTACCTCTTGCCGCGCGCCTGGGCGGCCTGGA
Organism: Thermoanaerobaculia bacterium; assembly: GCA_035524895.1. GTDB lineage: Bacteria > Acidobacteriota > Thermoanaerobaculia > Multivoradales > Multivoraceae > DATLFI01. The sequence goes on from DATLFI010000136.1 coordinate 5,808, forward strand.
AGGGGATGTCGGGCGGATAGAACGCGCGCCGACCGAGCGGGGACAATGCCGCGGCTACGGCGGGCGCCGCACGCTCGAGCTCCTGGTTCAACGCCTCGGCAGTGCTCATGGGGGCATAGCTCCTTTGGGGAGCGGAGTGTACCGGTAGGACACGTGCCCGGGGCACGAACCGGCCGCCCCGATTGCTAGACTTGCCGGTTGGAGCGGCGCTCCATCCCTTCGCCCGAGCTCTCCCCTTCCGCTGGTCCTAGGAGACCTTCACGTTGCAGATATTCGACCGCCTCGCCGACGAGTACGGCCCCGAGAAGATCGTCTACATCTACGAGCCCCGTTGCGGGCTCAAGGCACTGGTGGTGATCGACAACATCGCTGCCGGTCCGGGGATCGGCGGCATCCGCATGGCGCCCGACATCACGACGGACGAGATCTTCCGTCTCGCCCGCGCGATGACCTGGAAGAACGCCCTTGCGGGCTTGCGCCACGGTGGCGGCAAGTCGGGCATCCTGGCGGATCCGAAGGCATCGAACAAGGAAACCCTGATCCGGCAGTTCGCGCGCGCGATCGAGTCGTTGCACGGCTACATCCCCGGCCCCGACATGGGCACCGACGAGACGGCGATGGGCTGGATCCGCGACGAGATCGGCCGCTCGGTGGGTCTCTCGAAGGTGCTCGGAGGCATTCCGCTCGACCAGGTGGGTGCCACCGGGTTCGGGCTGGCGGTGTGCGGGGAGGTGGCGCAGGAGTTCGCCGACTGCCCGCTGAAGGGAGCGCGCGTCGCGGTGCAGGGTTTCGGCAACGTCGGTCAGCATGCCGCGCGCTTTCTCCACGAGCGCGCCGGCGCGATCCTCACGATCGCCTCCGACCTCGACGGCACGGTGTACGATCCCGAGGGCATCGACATCGCCGAGCTGATCCGCCTCAAGCAGGAGACGGGGCGGGTCACGGTCTACCCACGCGGCCAGAAGCTGTCGCGCGACGCATACATGGAGCTCGAGCACGACATCTTCGTGCCCGCGGCCCGACCCGACGTGATCCACGAGGGCAACGCTGGGCGCCTGCAGTGCAAGATGATCCTCCAGGGCGCCAACATCCCGGTCACCGCCAAGGCCGAGCGCATCCTCCACGACCGAGGCATCCTCTCGGTGCCCGACTTCGTGGCTAACGCCGGCGGCGTGATCTGCGCCTCCGTCGAGTACCAGGGCGGCACGCAGAAGCAGGCGTTCGAGACCATCGAGGAGAAGGTGCGCGAGAACACGCGCGAGGTCCTGCAGCTCGCGAAGAAGCAGCTCCAGATGCCGACCGAGGCGGCGCAGCAGCTCGCCAAGCAGCGCGTCGCGGAAGCGATGGCGTATCGGAGGGCCAGGTGAGGCGCGGACAGAGGACCGCCGAAGGCTGACACGCGCTCCTCCTCCTATGCCCCGCCGACCCAACGTCTTCGCTTTCACTCCGCTCGACCGCTCGCACCGGATGCGGCGCGAGGAGGCGGCGCTCGCGCTGGCGCGCAGCCATCCGGAGGCGCGGGTGGTGCCGGTGTGGCGGTCGATGAGCCTGGTGGTCTCGGGCGACGTCACCGCGGCAGCGATGCCGGCGCTGCTCGAGCTGGCAGAGCTGACGGCGCATCCGGAGGCGGCAGCTTCGCTGGTTCTGCTCGGGCAGCGCGAGGGCGTGCCGTACTTCGCGTGCGACGTATCTTGGGTCGAGCAGCCGGCGGATCTGCCGGCCATCTGCCGCTACGGCGGCGAATTCGTGGACCTGCGGCAGGTCGGCGCGGTGCTGCCGGCCGACGAGGGAGCGCTGCTGGCGTACGCGCGGGCGATGATGAGCTGGCACCGACGCAGCCGCTTCTGTGGCTCGTGCGGAGCGCCCACCGAGAGTCGCCAGGCAGGTCACGTGCGCACCTGCACCTCCTGCGCCGACGAGCAGTTCCCGCGATCCGACCCGGCGGTGATCATGCTGGTGCACGACGACGCGGAGCGGTGCCTGCTGGCGCGGCAGGCGAGCTGGCCGTCGCGTGTCTACTCCACACTCGCCGGGTTCGTGGAGCCGGGCGAGAGCCTCGAGGCGGCGGTCGCGCGCGAGGTGCACGAGGAGACCGGCGTGCGCGTGAGCGAGGCGACGTACCACTCCTCGCAGCCATGGCCCTTCCCGTCGTCGATCATGCTCGGCTTCTTCGCGCGGGCAGAGGTGGGAGAGATCCTGATCGACCCCGAGGAGATCGAGGACGCGCAGTGGTTCGCGCGCGAGCAGTTGCGCGAGCTGGTCGAGCGGCGCGAGCTGAGGCTCCCGCAACCGCTCTCGATCGCGCGTCGCCTGGTGGAGGACTGGCTCCAGGGCTGAGCCGGCCGATGAGCCGGCGTCAGGCCGCTGGAGCCAGCAGCAGGTCGGCGAGATCGCGCGCGAGCCGTTCGGGGCTGCGACCTCGCGCGGGCAGGCGGTGGCGCGCCGCGGCGAGGCTGGCCTCGCGCGCGCCGAAGTAGTCGCGCAGGTCGTCGAGGGAGCCGACCGCGGGCTCGAACGGGTGCCAGGGGGCTCCTTCGCCGTAGTGGGTGCGCAGGCGCCAGAAGAGGCTCGCGAGGTCGAGGTCCAACACGACCAATGTCGTGCTGGAGCGCGCAAGGGCGAGCTCGGCCTCGCGACGGAGCACGCCGTCGGAAAGGCTGATCACACCGAGCGGCCGGTCGCGTAGCGCCTCGCGCAGCGCGCGCGCTTCCTCCTCCTCTACCCACTCCACTCCGCGCTCCGTCGCGAGGTCGGCGAGCGACCGCCCGGCGCGATGCTCCACCAGCCGCTGCAGATCGATCGCAGGGAGCCCGCAAAGCGCGGCGGCACGTTGCGCGACCACGCGCGTCTCGTCGGTGATCAGCCCGTACACCGCGACGTGGCGGTCGAGGGCGACGAGCGCATGGGGCTCGTAGTAGGCGGAGCGGAGGTCTTCGGCCATCGCACCATCGTGTCACGCCCGCAGAGCGCGGGTCCTCAGCGCCCCGCGAGCGCGCGCAGCTCGGGCAGCACCGGATCCTCGGCTTCGCCGCGCTCGCCCAGGATGACCACGAAGGGCTCGATCTCGCGGTGGCCGGGCACCGTCGACAGCTTCCACCAGAGCAAGCCGTGCAGCAGGTCGGGGGCCTGGCGCGCGGCGGCGGCGAGCGCGCGGATCGCCACGGCCCGCTCGCGTGGCTGGTAGGGCTGCTCCGGCCACACCACGAGCTGCGGCGATGGCGTGGGGTCGCCCTCGCCGCCGGCCTCGCCCGACTCACCGCCGAGCGCCGCGAACCCGGTGCCGGCCCAAGGCTGGATCGTGGCGCCTGCGCGCGGGGTGTAGCCGAGCTCGGTGAAGACCACCGGCATGTGCTGGAGGTCGCGCTCGCGACGGAAAGCATCGATCTCGCGCAGGATTCGTTCCCACGACACCCGCAGCTGCGGCTCGAGCGCCTGCGGGTCCTCCTCGGGCTCGAACGCCGAGCGCAGCGGGAAGTAGCCGTTGATACTCAGCACGTCGAGCGCGTCCCAGAACCCGACCGCGCGGTACTGGTCGAAGTTGGCGGCGTAGGTCACGCGGCCGCTGTAGAGCTCGCGCACGTCAGCGACTAGCTCGCGCCAGTGTCGCTCGAGAAGTCGTCGCCGTGACGCCAACCAGGCGACGTCGCCTCCGCCGGTGACCTGGCGCGCCCAGGCTGCCTGTGCAGCGGCGCGCTCGTCGAGGAAGGTGTCGAAGCGATCGAAGGTCTCGCCCCAGCCGGCCGCCAGATGCTCGGTCGCGACCGTGCCGCTCGCGTCGAGCAGGCGCGCCCGCTCGCGTGCCTGCTTGTCGCCATCGAGGTAGTACTGCTCGAGTTCCGGCAACTCCTCGATCGCAGCCGTCGAGGTGAGCGCCGTGAGCTCGCTGCCGATGCCGAAGAGCTCGACGCCCTCGCGCTCCGCGATCTCCGCCCAGCCGCGCACGAGCTCGCCGTAGCGCTCGAACCACGCGGCGAGCGCAGCGTCGTCGCGCGGCACCACCGACCCGTGCCAGAGAAAGCGGTTCCGGGGATGCGCGTGCTCGAGCTCCAGGCGCACCACGAGCACCGCGCGCAGGCCGGCGGCCCGCGCGGCGCGCAGCTCTCGATGTGTCGCAGAGTCTTCCGGGGGCGCGAATCGCAGGTCGGCCGAGTCCCAGGCGTACTGCCGGGCGTAGGCGGTGAGCGAAACGGTGTCGAATCCATGCTCGAGCAGCCGCTCGTGCCAGACGTGCATGTCGGGCTCGTCGACCTGGATCCCGCCGAGCAGGAATTCAGAAGTCGGAGTCGGAGCGCGGCAAGCGAGAGCGAGCGACAGCGCGGCGACCCCGACGAGGAGAGCGCTGCACCGCCGAGGCTGTTGCCGGCGCCTCACGCCGCGAAGTGTGTCATCGCGTGCGTTTACCCGCTGGTCGCCTGCGCCCCGCCGTCGGGAGCCGGCGCGGCGCCGGGACGGTAGACCCGCAGCGCATCGGCCTCGACCGCGTCGCGCGTGAAGTGGGCGGGCTTGTACTTGCGCTGCGCGAACAGCCGCGACTGGTCGAACCAGTGGGGCGACGACTCGTCGTGGCTCTGCCCGAAGACCAGGACCGACTTCGCTCGCGGCGGCTGCGACATCTCGACCACGCTGACGAAGGAGTGTCCGGCGACGCCGTAGCGGCGCTTCAGACCCTCCTGGGGACGCGTGTAGAAATTGAACACGATGCCGACCGGCCCAGGCCCGCCCGCGACCGGCAGGCTCTCGCGCTCGTCGCTGAAGCCCTCGCGCCCCGAGCTGTGGCTGCGCTGCAGGCGATTGATCTCGCCCCAGGCAACGCGCCAGCCGCCCCAGCCCTGCTCGAGGCCGTCCATAGCTTTGCCGAGCGCCTCGAGCGGGTCCTCGACGCGGCGGCTCAGCATCTGCTCGCGCATGCCGACGAACAGCGTCATCTCGGTGGACTCGATCGTGCTCACGCCGCTCCAGGACTCGAGCAGCTCGACCCCGGGGGCGAGGCGAGCGCGCGTGGGGTCGCCGGCAGCCAGGGTGTCGAGCGCGGCGCGCAGCTTGGGCACCCAGGTCTCGGCTTCGATCACCGTGGTGTCCCAGGTGTAGCGCTCCCACTCCTCGAACGAGAACTTCTCCTCTTGCTCGAGGATGCGCCGCGAAATCTGCGACCGGGCGTTGTCCTCCTCGCTCACCATGTACGGCGGGAACTTGGAGGGATCGGGATTGCCGTCGCCGCCGGTGGCGAGAAACGGCGTGGCGTTGCAGTTCTGCACGTAGCCCGCCGGCGGGTTGGTGACCTGCGGCAGCTCGTCGAGCGTGTGGTAGCCCAGCCACTCGTTCCCCGGGTCGGCGCCGTCGACCGGGTCGGACCAGTCGACCTGCGGGTCGCGCTTGGGCACCGCGCCGTAGTACACGTACCAGATGTTGCCCGCGACGTCCGCGTAGACCGTGTTGAACATCGGCGTCGCCATCTGCGCCATCGCCGCGCGGAACTCGTCGAGGTTGCGCGCGCGCGCCATAGCGTAGCGCTGCGCGACCTGACCGCCCTCCTCGAACTTCGCCATCCTCACTGCCAGCGCCTTGCCGTCGCGCTCGGCGACGATCGGCCCGTGGTGGCTGCGGCGCAGCTCGAACTCGCGCTGATCGAAGCCGTCGTCGGTCTTGACCGCGATGGTGTCGGTCCACAGCGTGGCCTGACGGTGCCCGTCGCCGTAGCGGTAGGCCGTCGGATCGTCGGGGTCGTCGAAGGCGAGCTGGTAGACATCGAGGATGTCGGGGGCGTTGACGGTGTGGCTCCAACCGAGGTGCTCGTTGTGCCCGATGGTCGGCATCAGCGAGCCGAAGAAGCCGGCACCCGAGATGTGCAGGCCTTCGTCGCTGCGGAGGTGCCCCTCGTACCACTGGCCCGGACCGAAGTAGGGCTGGTGGGGGTTGATGAAGAGCAGCGCGTTGCCGGACTCGCTGCGCGCCGGGGTCACCGCCCACATGTTCGACCCGGCCTGCGCCTGGCCGAGCGCGGCCAGGTCCTCGCCGGCGAGAGTGGCGCGCGCGCGCGACCAGGCCGCGGACGGGTCGGGCCACGGCAGCTCGAGCAGCGACGCCGCCTGCGCCGGCTCGACGGCGCGCGCCAGTCCCGCTTTCATCTCGTCGGCGTCGATCCCCGCGCGGCCGAACACGAAGAGCTGGTAGACCGAGAAGCGCGAGAGCGCCATCAGGTGCCACGGCTCGAACGCGGTGAGCAGCCTCGGCTTCACCTCGGGATGGCTGGCCAGGTAGTGGTTGAGCCCGGCGACCGCGGCCTCGCAGAGCGACCGGATCTCCGGGTCGGTCCGCTCCCACTCCTCGCGCGACAGGCGCACGATCTCGAGCGCGCGGTTGAGCAGGTCGGCGGGCACCGACTCCTCGCCGTAGACCTCGGCCGAGCGGCCGAGCGCCTGGATCATCGAGTCCTCGATCTGCCAGAAGTTGTCCTCGGCCTGTGCGTACATGTAGCCGAACATCACGCTCTCGTCGGTCGGCCCGTAGACGTGGGGCACGCCCCACGAGTCGCGGTAGATGGTGACCGCCGCCGCCAGCTTGTCGGGTGTGCGCGGCGGCGCCGCAGGCTGGTCGCCACAGGCGACCAGGACCAGACCGAGCAGTGCGAAGGCTGCGCCGGGTCGGGCGATCGAAGCGATCGGGAGCGGGATCGAGGTCTGCATGGTCTCTGCCCCTCTCTAGTGCGTTCGAGGTCGCCGGGCCGGAGCGCGACAGGCGGGGCGCCGTCACCCACGCTCCGCTGGGCGCCGCGGGTGGGCATCGAGCCTCCCGCGCCCGACGAGCCGACGACGAGCCTGGCTGGAAACGGCAGCATCTTAGCCTTCCTGCCGACCTCGACAGCCCTCTAGGGTACGCTGCCGGCCTGCTCGGAGGCTCGATCGATGCTGCAACCCGCTTGGACCGCCCGCAGCTCGGCGCTCAACCGGCGCGTATCAGCACTCGTGGTCACGCTGACGATCGTCCTCGTCACGGCGGGTGCAGCCCAGCCTCCGCCCGGCACCGGCGCACCGGCGCGCCCGCGCTTCCTGGTCACCAACGACGACGGCTGGGAGGCAGCAGGGCTCGCCGCCCTGGTGCAAGAGCTCCAGCGTCACGGCGAGGTGGTGGTCTCGGCGCCGGCGGTAAACCAGAGCGGCAGCAGCCAGTCGTGGGGCGCGCTCGGCCAGCCGATGCGCGTCCGCCGTGTCGCGCTGGCGGGCGCCACCGAGGCATGGGCGGTGGAAGGCACCCCGGCAGTGGCGACCGCGTTCGGCTTGCTGCAGCTCCGGGGCGACCGCCCGTTCGACCTGGTGGTGTCGGGGATCAATCGCGGCGCCAACGTCGGCGACGTGGCGCACGTCTCGGGCACGGTGGGTGCGGCGATGCAGGCCGCGTCGCTCGGGGTCCCCGCAATCGCCTCGTCGCAGGACAGCCTGTCTTCGGACTACGCGGTCACCGCGCTCTACACGGCGCAGGTCGCGCTGGCGGCGCTCGCGCAGCAACTGCCGGCGGGTCTGGTGCTGTCGATCAACGTGCCGTCTCGCGCGACCACCGGCGGCGGTGGTCGCGGCGCGGTGGTGCTGCCGATGGGTCGCGGCTACCTCGAGGTCGTCTCGTTCGCCGAGCTGCAGCGCGAGGCCGACGGCGAGAGCGCGCTGTGGCGGCCGAACCTGCGCCTGCTCGATCCGAGCGCGGAGCTCGCCGGCAGCGACACCGGCGCCTACCTCGACGGCGCGATCACGGTGACGCCGCTGCTCTTCGACTGGACCGCGCACGACCGCCTCGAATGGCTGCGCGGCTGGCTGCCCCAGCCGTAGCGCTGGCAACGCCGTCGACCGCCGCTTGACCGCCGCGCGCGCTCAGCGGGTGAGGTGCCCGCGCTTGCGATAGAAGACGCAGCCGCCTCGGCTGCCGAGCTCGGTCGCGGTGCCGGGCGGGTTGCGAAACCAGGAGTACCGCGCGTAGACGCCGAGCCCGTCCTGGGCGCTGCCGTCGAGCAGCAGCGCCTCCTCGCCGCCTGCGTCCTCCAGAGCGATCGAGCCCCCCGCATCGAGGCGCACCAGCTCGACTCGCTCGCGTGCTCCGGAGTGGAGCTCGAGCACCCACACGCCGGGCTGGAGCACGCTCCAGCGCAACGCCCGCGGGTCGACCGCCACGCGTCGCCGCTCGTTCGGATCCATCTGCCGGAGCTTGACGAACAGCAGGCAACCCTGCTCGCTCCAAGGGGCGTGCGCCGATCCGGGCGGGTTGCGCAGGTAGACGCCGGCACCGAAGTCGCCGCCGTCGTCCGAGAACACGCCGGCGAGCACCAGCATCTCCTCGCCGAGGTCGTGCCGGTGGGATGAGAAGCGCGCGCCCGCCGCGAAGCGCACCAGCGAGGTGGCTCGCGCGACCTCCGCGCCATCCCGCTCGAGCATCTTGCGCTCCACCCCGCGCTCGGGCGACGGCGTCCATTCGAGGGTTCCGGCGTGGACGACGGCGCGTTGGGCGAGGTCGGTGTTCAGGTTCATGCGCGGAGCCGAGGCTGTTGCCCACCCACCGCTGGGCTCAAGGGTACGCGCCCAAACTCGCGCAGCTTCGCCACCGTCGCTCGCGCGATCACTTCGGCCCCCGTCGCGGTGGCGTGCACCAGGTCGTAGCGACCGAACATCTCGTCTCCAGGATACTCGACCGCGTGGTGCGCGAAGGCGGACTCGACGTCGACCACCGGGAGCCGATGGCGGGCCGCCGCCTCGCACACGAGCGCGGTCCCGCGTCGCGACCCTGACCTCGCTGGGTCGCGATGCGGACTCACTGCCGGGCGGGTAGCGACCGCAAGAACTCGGCCGCCGCGCGGCCGACCGCCTCCGGCGACCACTTGCGCGACGCCTCGGCGCGCGCAGCGGCGGCTATGCGGGTCCACAGCTCGTGGTCGCGGCACAAGCGAACGATGCGCGACGCCAGCTCCTCGGCGCTGTCGCCGATCATCGCGGTCTCGCCGTCGCGCAGGTCCATGCCCTCGGCACCGATCGGCGTGGTCACCACCGGCAGGCCGCAGGCCATCGCCTCGGCAACCTTGCCTTTGATGCCGGAGCCGAAGCGCATCGGTGCCACCGACACCAGCGCGCGCTCCAGGAATGGCTGCAGGTGCGGCGCGTAACCCACCACCTCGACGCCCGGCGCGTCCAGCGCCACGATCTCGGGACTCGGCGAGTTGCCGACCAGCCGCAGTGTGGTCTCGGGCAGCTCCGCGCGCACCAGCGGCAGGACCCGCTCGACCAGGAACAGTGCCGCGTCGACGTTGGGCTCGTGGCTGAACCCGCCGACGAACAGGAGGCCGCTGCGTCCGTTCCGGCCCGGTGGCTCGACGTCGGCGTGGTGCACCGTCGGCACCACGCCGACACGCACCTGCGGCCCGAGCTCGCGCTCGAGCACGCGGCGCTCCTCCTCGGTCACCGTGAGCACCGCGTCTGCCTGGCGGTAGACGGCGAGCTCGCGCTCGCGTGTGGCGAGCGCGCGACGCTCGGCCTCGCGGTCGCCCCGGAGCGCCGAGGCGCGCAGCTCGCGCAGCCAGTGCAGGTCGTAGGTGTCGACCACGAAGCGACTCTGCGGCGAGCACCGGCGCACCAGGTCGACGGTGCGCTCGGCGAGCTGGTACAACGAGCACACCACCGTTTCGTAGTGGACTTCCCGCAGCACCGCCGCGATATCGACGTCGCGGCCGCCGACCGCACGCGCCATCGCCGGGTGGAAGACCGTCACCCCGTGGCGTTCGAGCGGACGCAAGTACTCGTCGACGCAATACTCCTGCAGGTATGCATAGGCGACGTCGAAGTCGCGGGCGAGCAATCGCAGTAGATGGTAGAGACGCCCGCCACCCGCCGAGCGATCGGGGGCCGGCACGATGTCACCGATGTAGAGCAGGGCCGATTGCGCGCGCGACGAGGCTCGCGACATCGCTGGACGCCACTGGCTGCGCGGGCGGGTGGCGAGCTCCGCTCGCCAACGCGACACGAAGCGTGGGCGGTGCTGCTCCATGAGTCGCACCGCGTCAGCCGCGGCCGTGCCGTACTCGTGGTGGTAGACGGTCGCGTTGGGCTCGTAGAGCGTCTTCCAACCCGCGGCGCGGGCCTTGAACGAGAGGTCGACGTCCTCGTAGTACCCCGGCGAGAAGCACGCCTCGAACGCCCCGACCCGCTCGAGCACTTCGCGCTTGACCAGCAAGCAGGCCGCCGAGCAAAAGTCGACTTCGCGCCGCTGGTGGAATGCCGCGCTCTCGGGGTTCTCGGTGCGACCGAGCGCGCGCACGCCGCCGTCCTGGTAGACCTCGCTGCCGGCCTCCTGCAGCCTGCCGTCGGGGTACACCAGCCGCACACCGACGAGACCGATGTTGGGCGCCGCGTACGCGGTGCGTACCAGGGTGTCGAGCCAGCCCTCGGTGACGCGGGTGTCGTTGTTGAGGAACACGACGTCCCAGCGCGGGTACCGCGCCACGATCGCGTTGCTCGCCTCGACGAAGCCCACGTTCACCGGCGAGAAGATCGCATCGACTTCGCCGCGCCGTCCGAGCAGCAGCTCGCGCGAGCCGTCTGTGGAGCCCTGATCGAACACGCACACGCGGAAATGTGGATACCGGGTGTACCGGCCGATGCTGTCGAGACATTGCTCGAGCAGGTCTCGACGGTTCCAGTGCGGGATCGCGATCACCACCGGCGGCAGCGAAGGATCGTCGGCCCATCCGGCGGGCGGATCGACGACGAGGGTGCTCTCGTTCTCTTGCGCTGCGTCGAGCGGTGTCGCCAGCTCGGCGACTGCCGCCGGAAGCACGCCCGAGCCAGCGCGCTCCTCGCGCTCCTCGAGACGGCTCGCCGCGCCGGCCAGGTCGATCGCGGCCGGCTCGACTGCAGCCGCGGCCTGGCTGTCGTCGGCGCTCACCGAAGGTGTCGGCCGACCGAGCACCCCCTCGAGGGTCCTGCGGTAGAGCCGTTCGAACCGGCCGCCCGACGGCAGCACGCGGTCGCGCCACCCGCGGTAACGATCCAGCAGCCGCCAGCCGGCCGAGCGGCGCATCGCGGTGTTCTCAGCGAGCGCGCGGCCGAGCTCGTGCTGCAGA
>DATLFI010000137.1:0-4527 GCA_035524895.1 Thermoanaerobaculia bacterium
TACGACGACCCGGAGCTACGGCCGCTCGGCGAACGCTGCCTGCTCGGCTTCGGCTCGACCGCGGGACCGCCGATGCTGCCGGTGATGTACAACAACATGAAGCGCATCGTCCACACCGACGACACCGTGATGATCCTGGCGGAGATGAACCACGACGTGCGAGTGGTGCGGCTCGACTCCGAGCACGAGCCGGCGGAGATCCGCAAGTGGATGGGTGACTCGATCGGTTGGTGGGACGGCGACACCCTGGTCGTCGATACCACCAACTTCCGAGAGGATACCGGCCTGTCGATGGCCTCGAAGGACCTACACGTGGTCGAGCGGTTCACCCGCATCGACGCGGACACGCTGCTCTACCAGTTCACGGTCGAGGATCCCTCGACCTGGTCCCAGCCGTGGAGCGGCGAGTACCCGTGGCCGGCCAGCGACGATCGGGTCTACGAGTACGCCTGCCACGAGGGCAACTATGCCCTGGGCGGCATCCTGCGCGGAGCGCGCCTGCTCGAGCGCGAGGCCGCCGAGAAGGCCAAGACGAAGCCGTCGGGCTCCAGCACCGAATCCGGCGGGCGTTGACCAGGAACCCGGCGGGCGATGGTCGGGATCGGTCGAAGGACCGGCTCGGCCTCGCCTTGCCCCCGTGACCAGGAGCTTCGCGTGAAACTCAAGCTGCACTGGCAAGTGCTCATCGCCATGGTCCTGGGCGCAGCCTTCGGGCTGACCATCGGCGAGGTCCCCTGGGTCGGGAAGGTCGCCGACATCTTCATGCGACTCCTACGCATGGTGATCGTGCCGCTGATCTTCACCTCGATCGTCAGCGGCGTCGCCGGCATCGCGGACGGCCGCAGCCTGGGCCGGCTGGGCGCGAAGACGATCGTGTACTACATGGTGACCAGCCTGCTGGCGATCCTAATCGGTCTGACCTTGACCAACCTGATCCGGCCCGGCGACGGAATCGAGGCCGCGACCGAGCAGTCGGTCTCGCCCGACACGATCCAGACGCCGGACTCGCTGGCCGACATCATCCAGCGCATGATCCCGGTGAACCCGGTCCAGGCGGCGGCCGAGTTCGACATCCTGGCGTTGATCTTCTTCTCGATCTGTTTCGGCGCCACCATCAGCGCCATGCGCGGCAGCTCGGGAGACCTGCTCCGCTCGATCTTCGACGCGCTGTTCGAGGCCACGATGAAGCTGACCGGCTACGTGATCCTGCTGCTCCCCATCGGCGTCTTCGCCCTGATCGCGACCGCCATCGGCCGCATGGGGCTCGGGGTCTTCGAGCAGGTCGGGAAGTACATGATCACGATCGCGGCCGGACTCTCGATCCACTTCTTCCTCGTGCTCCCGCTGCTGTTCTGGCTGCTCACGCGCAGGAACCCGATCGACCACTACCGCGCGATGAGCTCGGCGATGGCGATGGCCTTCTCCACCAGCTCCTCCTCGGCGACCCTGCCGGTGACCATGGCGGCGATCCAGGACAACGCCGGCGTCTCGCGCAAGGTGAGCAGCTTCGTGCTGCCGATGGGCGCGACCATCAACATGGACGGCACCGCGCTCTACGAGTGCGCTGGCGCCCTCTTCATCGCCCAGGCACTGGGCGTCGAGCTGAGCATCGGCCAGCAGGCCGTGGTCGTGCTAACCGCCCTGCTGGCATCGATCGGCGCCGCGGGCATCCCCTCTGCGGGGCTGGTGATGATCTTCATCGTGCTCGAAGCCGTGGGCCTCACCGACCCGGCGGCGTACGCGCTGGTGGGATTGATGCTGGGCATCGACCGCCCGCTCGACATGTACCGCACGTTGGTCAACATCACCAGTGACTCCGTGGGCGCGGCGGTGATCGCGCACTCCGAAGGCGAGACCCTGACCTACGACCGCGGCTGACGCCGCGCGCTGTCATCACCGCGCCAGGTGGACCTCGACGGCTGCCAGGAGCTCCTGGTAGCGCATGGGCTTGGCGAGGTAGCCGTCGCAACCGGCGGCGCGGATGCGCTCCGCGTCACCCTTCATAGCCAGGGCGGTAAGCGCGATTACCGGGATCGCCCGGGTCTCTGGCGACTGCTTGAGCAGCGCGGTGGCCTGGAGGCCGTCCATGCCGGGAAGCTGAATGTCCATCAGGATCAACTCGGGCTGATCTGCGCGCGCCATCAGCAGCCCGACCTCCGCATCCGTGGCACAGAGCACCGTGTGGCCCGCGGACTGCAGCAGAAAGACCGCCAACGACATGTTGGACGGGTTGTCCTCGATGATCAGGATCTGCGCCATCAGGCCACCACCACGGAGCGAGAATCCAAACGCCCCGACATCGCCCGTCTGATCTCCGTCAGGAAGCGGTCACGGTCGAACTCGGCCTTCTCCATGATCGCCGTCACGCAGCCGTTCAACTGCTCGCGGTCCTCGGCGGTAACGTCCTTGGCGGTGACTACCAGGATCGGTATCCTGGCGGTTTCAGGACGTTGCTTCAGCGCCTCCACGACGTCGAAGCCGCTCACCTCCGGCATCATCAGGTCGAGGACGATCAGATCCGGCAGCTCTCGCTGCGCAACGTCGATCGCCGCGCGGCCGCCGTAGGCGCGCAGCACGGTGCTTGCCAGGCCCTGCAGGTGCACCGCGGCCACCTCGACCGCCGTGGGATCGTCGTCGACGATCAGCACGCACAGCGCGTAACCGGGTGAGGCGGGGAGCAGGCCCAGGTCCAAGAGGGACTCGTACAGCTCCTGCCGTAGTATCGGCTTCTGCAGCACGGCCGCGGCACCGAGCGCGAACGCGCGGTTTCGATCGGCCACGATGGAGATGATCACCACCGGGATGCGTCGCAGCTCAGGGCTCCTCTTGAGCAGAGTCAGAAACTCCCAGCCATCCATGTTGGGCAGCATGATGTCCAGGGTGATCAGCGACAGCGACCCCTGCATCGCGATCGCAATAGCGGCCTCGGCGGAGGCGGCATGCAGCACCTCGAAGCCCTCCGCCACGAGCTGCACACGAACCAGTTCGGCAGACCTTGGATCGTCCTCGACTACCAGGGCGACTCGCACTCCCTCCGCTCCCTCTCGCGCGGCGGTCGATGCCTCGACCGCTCGCGGCGCCTGGACTACGCCCTCGCCCTCCTCCACAGGCCGCAGGGGCACCCACAGGGTGAAGCGGGAGCCCTCACCGACGGCGCTCTCCACCGCTACCGAGCCGCCGTGCAGCTCCGCCAGCAGCTTCACCATCGCCAGGCCCAGTCCCGTGCCCTCGAAGCGGCGCGCCAGCCCGCTGTCGATCTGACTGAAGGGCCGGAACAGGCTCTGGAGCCCCTCCGGCGAGATGCCGATCCCGGTGTCGGTGACACTGATCTCCACGAATTCCTCGAAGTCGTCGCCTGTGAGCGGGAAGCTGCGACCGATCCAGGGTCCGGATAGCTGGCCGACCTCGGCCTTCGGGACGGATCGCGCTCGCAGGGTCACTCGGCCGCCCTCGCCCGTGAACTTCACGGCGTTCGCGAGCAGGTTGTACAGGATCTGCTTGATCTTGCGAGGATCTGCGAGCATCGAGCCGAGCTCCTCGCTGGCATCCCGCTCCAGCCGAACGCCACGAGCCGCTGCCTTCTCGCGGATGATGGACATGCTGTTGGCGAGCAACGAGGACAGCTCCATCGGCTCCAGGTCGAGCGTCATCTTGCCGGCCTCGACCTTCGACAGGTCGAGAATGTCGTTGATCAACGACAGCAGGTGCTTGCCGCTGTTGAAGATGTCGCCGATGAATCCCCGCTGTTGCTCGGTCAGGTCGCCCATCAAGCCGTCCCGGAGCACTTCGGAGAAGCCGATGATGGCGTTCAGGGGCGTTCTCAGCTCGTGCGACATGTTGGCTAGGAACTCGGACTTCATCCGGCTCGCGTCCTCGAGCTCGACGTTCTTGCGCTGCAGCTCCTGCTCGAACACCTTGAGCTCCGTGACGTCGCGCGCCGCCGCGAAGACGCCCTGCAGCCTCCGGTCCCGATCGTGGAACGTCGTGGCGTTGTAGGAGACCACGGTCTGCTTGCCGTCCCTGGCTTCGGCGGTCAGCTCGTAGTTGGTGACCTTTCCTTCGCCGAGCACTCGCTTGATGCCCGCTTCCGCGCGGGCGGAGTCGGTGAAGTAGTTCTTGAACGGAGCCCCGATCAGCTCGTCGCGGGTGCACCCGGTCAACGCCTCGGTTTGTTTGTTGACGTCGGTGATGATGCCCCGAGGGTCGGTGGTCATCAGCGCGTCGATGTTCGACTCGATGAGCGAGCGCGTGTAGAAGTGCTGGTCGCGAAGCCGCTGGTCGAGCCTTCTTCGCTCCTCCTCGACCTGCTGGCGAGCGGTGTTGTCGGTGCCGATCAGCAGGTAGCCGATGATGACGTTCTGCACGTCGCGCAGTGCCGTCACCGATACCACCGCCGGAAAGCGGCTCTTGTCCTTACGGATGTACGTCAGCTCGTAGATGTCCTCGATCCCGCGCGACGCCTTGAACACCAGCGCCTCGAACCCCGGCGCGATCGGTGTCGCGAACTCCAGGCTCAGCGCGGTGGCG
>DATLFI010000138.1:0-2162 GCA_035524895.1 Thermoanaerobaculia bacterium
GCTCCGCGGCCCACGCGCGCAGGGACTCGCGCACGTGTGGCCGCCGCGTATCGACGAGCACGAGCTCCCCGCTCTCCGCGTCCTCGAGCTCCAGGAGGCCCACGTCGGGTAGCTCGGTCTCACGAGGATCCGTGACGGTGATCGCGGTGAGGTCGTGCCGGCGCGCGGCAACGCGCAGACGGTTCTCGAAGCCCTGGTCGAGGAAGTCGGAGATCAGGAAGGCGACGACGCGGCGCGGCGTCACACGCCCCAGGAACTCGAGCGCGCCGTCGATGTCGGTGTGGCGCCGGGTCGCGCGGAAGCTCAGGATCTCGCGAATCACCCGCCAGACGTGGCTGCGGCCCTTCTTGGGCGGGATGAACAGCTCGACCTCGTCGGAGAACAGCACGAGGCCCACGCGGTCGTGATTGCGGATCGCCGTGTAGGCCAGGATGGCTGCCACCTCGGCTGCCACCTCGTTCTTGGTCTTCCGGCTGGTGCCGAAATCCCCGGAGGAGCTGTGGTCGACCAGGAGCATCACGGTCAGCTCCCGCTCCTCGCGGTGCTCCTTCACGTACGGATGGCTCATCCGTGCCGTGACGTTCCAGTCGATGTGGCGTATGTCGTCGCCGGGCACGTACTCGCGGACCTGCTCGAACTCCATCCCCCGTCCCTTGAAGGCGCTCTCGTACTCGCCGGCCAGGGCATCGGTGACCAGCCGCTGCGTGCGGATCTGGATCTGCTTGATCTGCTCGAAGAGCTCGGCTGGCAGCGCCTTCGAGCCAGGCGAGCGGTCGCTGGCGGTCGCGGCCGGCTGCTGGACGCGTCGGCTCATGGCACGTCGACGGTGTTGAGGATCTCCCGGATCAGGTCGTCGGAGGTCAGGTCCTGGGCCTCTGCTTCGTAGGTGAGGAGCACGCGGTGGCGCAGCACGTCGGGTGCCACCGCCTTGACATCCTGGGGCGTGACGAAGCCGCGGCCGGCGAGGAACGCGCTCACCTTCGCCGTCTGCGCCAGGTAGATGGTCGCCCGCGGGGACGCGCCGTACTGGATCAGGCGCGTGAGCTGATCGAGGCGGTACTTGCTCGGCTCTCGTGTCGCGAAGACCACGTCGACGATGTAGTCCTCGACCTTGGCGTCGACGTAGATGGCGTCGGCCACCTCGCGCGCCCGCAGGAGCTCCGCCACCTCGGCGACCCGCTCGATCTTGGGCAACGCGCGGGTCGCCATGCGCCGCAGGATGGCGCGCTCCTCTTCCTTGGTCGGGTAGGCGACACGCAGCTTGAGCATGAAGCGGTCGACTTGCGCCTCGGGCAGCGGGTAGGTCCCTTCCTGCTCGATCGGGTTCTGGGTCGCCAACACCAGGAAGGGATCGGGCAGCGGGTAGCTGTGGTCACCCAACGTGACCTGGCGCTCTTGCATCGCCTCGAGTAGCGCGCTCTGCACCTTGGCCGGCGCGCGGTTGATCTCGTCGGCGAGCAGGAGGTTGGTGAAGATCGGTCCCTTCTTGACGGCGAAGTCGTGGCTCTGCGGCCGGTAGATCTGCGTGCCGACGAGATCTGCCGGCAGCAGGTCGGGGGTGAACTGGATGCGCGAGAAGCCGGTGTCGATGACTGCCGCCAGGGTGCGGACGGCGGTGGTCTTCGCCAAACCCGGAATGCCTTCGAGCAGGATGTGGCCATCAGCGATCAACGCCATCAACAGGCGATCGACCATGTAGCTCTGCCCTACCAGCACCTTCGCCATCTCGTCGCGGATCCGTTGGATGCGCGGCGCAATCTCGTCGATCTCTGGCTTCAAGCTCTCGGCGATGGTCATCCCTAGCTCCCTGTTTGGGCATCGATCCCCGGCCCGCGGTGCGCCTTCCGCTGCACTTGGCTGCACTTGGCTGCGCTTGGCCGGGAGAGGGCTCGGGTTCCGAGGAGCCCATCCCGGACCAACCCGCGATTCTAGACGCCTACGGAATCGCTAGGCCCCGGGGGGCCAGGTCGGCTGCGACGCGTGTCCCCCGCAGACTCGGCACGTGCGGTCCGAAGCGGCACGCCACTTTGACCGCTGCGACCGGTGCCGGGCTCGCTTCCCGTCTGCATCCGTCTGCGTACTGTCTGCGTACTGCCCGCGTGCGACCCCGTTTCCCGCGCTGAGCCGCGGCCGAGCGGCCCCGGTGCAATCTGGTGCAACTG
>DATLFI010000139.1:0-12019 GCA_035524895.1 Thermoanaerobaculia bacterium
GTTCGACCTCTCGATCGCCAGCGCCCCCGGCGTGCCTGAGGCCCTGGTCATTCCTGACCAGGGCTACGGGGCCAGCGTCGTTAGCGGACGAAACGCATCGCGGCGCCGAGGCTCAGAGCCAGCGCGCCGACGATCAGAAGCGCCGGAAGCGCGCTGCTGGTCTGGGGCAGTCGGGCTTCGCTCTCCGAACCGTACCTGCTTCTGTCAGCCTCCTCGGAGGTATCTCGCGATCGCGTCGCCTCCGGCCAGGACGAGGCAACGCTAGCTCGAGTAGCGGCCGTCTCCGCCTCGGCCTCCTGCGCTAGCGCTTCTGTTTCCGCGGTAAGAGTTGCGGACTCGTCGCCCTGGGCTCGCGTCGAAGCAGGCTCGTCCGTCACGAGGGCGCGTGACTGCGTGACCTGCAGCTCGTCCGGCAAAACGATCAGGCCGGTCGCCATGTGCTGCGGCGGGTGGACCTCCAGGGTCCGGTAGGTCACCGCCACTCTCTGGTCGGGCTGCGGCACCGGTGGGAAGAGCTTCTCCGGATTGATCACGAACGCTTGGCCGCCGCTCGTGGTCTTGACCAGGAGTTGCTGCGGGCTGACCGCCGTGACGATGCCGATCACGGCGCGCTCGGCCTCCAAGTCGTCCGTCACCACCACCTGCTCATCGACGGTCATGATTCTCTCGACCTGCTCCGAGTCCTGCTCGGAGAGAGTCACGAGGACCATGTTGCCGGCCATGATGTTGGATGGAACGTACGTGTCCCCGGCGAGCAGGAACGTTCGACGGCCCTCACCGGTCTCGATCACGAGCTCATCGCCTTCGTGGGTGACCACGACGCCGGAGATCATCTCGTTGCGCGGACTGGCCATCGCCACGGTCCAACAGAGCGTTGCGGCTACGGTCAGGGCCGCGGCCAAAGGTAGCTTGCTACGATTCATGGAGAGATTCTCCCTTTGAGATTTCTCAGTGGGCGCGCGCAAACGCGCAAATGGTTGTGGGGCGCCCCTCTCGAGGTGATTCACACTCGTTCGGGCGCTATGCCGGTGCGACACGCGCCGTCCGGCTCCAGGGCACTATGGGAGCAAGGGGGGTGCCAACCCAGCCGGTGGGGCGCTACCCTCGGTAGGGAAAGCGTTTCGAGGCGCGGGCACCTCGGCGAGGCGGTCACGACGTGCCTTGCGGGTGGTCGTTTGTGCGGGGCAGATTGCAGGTTTCGATCCGGTGTCGTTCTCGGGGCGGATTCGTCCGATCCGACTGTGACTGCGCGGCCGATCCGCTAAGGTTTCGTCATGGTCCGGTGTGGAGCGTGCCCGGTCAGGTCCTCGGCGCGGATGCGGACCGAGATCTCGACGTGCTCGTCGCAGAGCGGCATCCGCTCCGCAGCCATGACGATCGCATCGTGGAGGCGATCGGCCGCTTGTCGGGAAGGCCGCGGCTCACCTTCCACCTCTCTCTCGACGACTCCCCGTTCCTCGAGATGCAGAAGGAGAAGATCGGCCCGCTGCTCGAACGGCTCGGCATGGACGAGGGCGAGGCGATCCAGGCGTCCATGGTAGCCAAGGCGATTGCGCGGACGCAGGCTCGAGTCGCTCAGCGAGCTACCGGTGACCAGCCCGCCGAATCCGCCGCGGAGTGGCTGCGGCTCAATCTCGGCTGACGGCAGCGAGGGATTGCTCGATGCTGTTTGCGATGGTCTCGACGATCTTGACGCGAGAGAAGCGCTTGTCGTTGGCTGGCACGAGCGTCCATGGCGCGTGCGCGGTCGAGCAGCGCGCCACCATCTCGCCGACCGCCTCCTCGTAGGCCGTCCACTTCTCGCGGTTACGCCAGTCTTCGGCGGTGATCTTGTGCTGCTTGTGGGCGATGACCTGGCGCTCCTCGAACCGCCGGAGCTGCTCTTCGATCGAGATGTGGAGCCAGAACTTCGCGAGCGCGACGCCGTGCTCGCTGAGCTGTCGCTCGAAATCGTTGATCTCCTGGTACGCGCGACCCCAGTCCTCGGGTGCCGCGAAGCCCTCGACGCGCTCCACCAGGACTCGCCCGTACCACGAGCGGTCGTAGATCGTGAGGTACCCCGCGCGCGGCACGTGCCGCCAGAAGCGCCACAGGTAGTGCTGCGCGCGCTCCTCGTCGGTCGGCGCGGCGACCGGGATGACGCGGAACAGGCGCGCATCGAGCCCGGCTGTTACGCGGCGGATGGCGCCGCCTTTTCCTGCGGCGTCCCAGCCCTCGAAGATCGCCACCGTCGATAGTTTGCGGCGCCTCGCCGCCCACACCAATCCATCGAGCCGTGCCTGCTCTGCGGCGAGTCGGCGTCCATACTTTCGGTCGCCCAACGAGGCGGTCAGGTCGACTTCGTCGAGCACCGTCTTGCGCGCGCCGGAGTGCGCGCCGGCGGATCGGGCCTTTCGTCCACCGCGCTTGGTCACGACCGCGAGTCGTTGTTCGAGCGCCTCGAGCAGGATGCCGCCCGCCATCAGGTCGCGGTGGTGCTGATCCCCGGCGTCGATCACGTGCCACGGCGAGTGGCCGGCGTCGGTCCTGCGCAAGGCCTGTTCGCTGGTCTCGCGGAAGGTCTCGTAGCGCCGGGAGAACTTCTTCTCCCAGGGCGTGAGCTTTCGCTCCTTCCCGGCGAGCTTCTCGAGGCGTTTGCGCTGCGCCTTCTTAGAGAGATGAAACCAGAGCTTGACGATCACCGCGCCGTCGTCGGTCAGCATCCGCTCGAGCGACGCGATGCCTTCGAGCGCGGCGTCGAACCCGGGCTCGTCGAGGCGGCCGAACACGCGGTCGATGATCGGCTGCGTGTACCAGGAGCCGAAGAATATGCCGATCGAGCCCCGGGGCGGCATCCGGCGCCAGAAGCGCCAGGCGCTCGGCCGCTCGCGCTCCTCGTCGGATTCGTCCCAGAACGCCGAGGTGGACAGCCCCCGCGCGTCGAGCCACTCGTGGAAGCGGTTGACGACCTCGCTCTTGCCGGCCGCCTCGACGCCAGACACGATCACGATGGTCTGGAAGTCGGCGACCCGGACGCGGCGCTGCACCTCTAGCAGCTTGCCGCGCAGCTCCTCTTCGGCGCGGGCGAACTCTTTCTTGCTGACCTCGTGACCCAGCTCGGCGGCCTTGAACATGGGCGGCCCTCCGGTACGGCTGTCGATCGATGGCCGCAGCTTAGCCGCTGGCGCAGCGCATGGGCGGCTGGCCCTGGCGCCGGTAGAGGCAGAGCTAGTCGAGAGCCAACCGAGCGGCCGCGCCCTTCCCGAGGCCTGAGGCCCTGGCGCAGCACGGCACGTCTCCTCACCAGGAGTCGATGAAGGGGCGCCGCTTGCGGGGCTGGTCTGGTACCGCTGTCACGGGAGCGAACAGCACGTTCGAGATCCAGCGCCTCGAAACCGCCGGGTCGATCACGTCGTCGATCCCGAAGTACGTCGCCTGCTCCAACGCCTTGCCGCGCTGGTACGCCGCGGCGACCATCTCCTCGTAGGCGCGGCGTCGCTCGACTGGATCGGCGATCGCCTCGAGCTCCTTGCGATAGCCCAGCTTGACGTAACCCTCGAGCCCCATGCCGCCGAACTCTCCCGTCGGCCAGGAGACGGTGAAGCTCGGCGCCTTGAAGGTTCCAGCCGCCATGGCGATCGCGCCCAGTCCGTACGCCTTGCGGAGCACGATGGTGGCGCAGGGTACTGCGAGGTTCGCGCCCGCCAGGAACATGCGATTGGCGTGGCGCACCAGCGCCGTCGTCTCGACCTCCGGTCCGACCATGATCCCCGGTGTGTCGCACAGGAACAGCACCGGTAGCTCGAAGGCGTCGCAGACCTGCAGGAAGCGTGACGCCTTGTCGGCGCCGTCGGAGTCGATGGCGCCCGCGAGGTGGGTCGGGTTGTTGGCGACCAGGCCCAGGGGGCGTCCCTCGACGCGCGCGAGCGCGGTGACCATGCCGAGGCCGAACGCCGGCCGGAGCTCGAGCACCGAGTCCTCGTCGGCGAGCGTGTCGATCACCGCGCGCACGTCGTAGACACGCAGGCGGTTCTCGGGGATCGCGGCGCGCAGGCGGCGCTGGTCGGCGCAGGTCCACTCCCCGAGCGGGCCCTGAAAGTACGACAGGTAGCGCTTCGCCACCGCCACCGCCTCGGCCTCGTCGCGCACCGCGAGATCCACGACGCCGTTCGGCACCTGCACCGACATCGGGCCGATCTCTTCGGGCCGGAACACCCCGAGCCCGCCGCCCTCGATCATCGCCGGGCCGCCCATGCCGATGTTGGAGCCGGCGGTCGCGATCACCACGTCGCAGCAACCCAGCAGGGAGGCATTGCCCGCGAAGCAGCGACCGGTGGCAATACCCACGACCGGGACCAGCGCGGAAAGGCGCGCGAAGCTGGCGAAAGTGCGTACGTCGCCCGAGGTGGCGGCGTCGTCGGTGTCGCCGGGACGGCCCCCGCCGCCTTCGGCGAAGAGCACCACCGGGAGGCGGTGTCGCGCAGCCAGCTCGAGCACGCGATCGGTCTTGCGGTGGTTCTGCCGGCCCTGGGTGCCGGCGAGCACGGTGTAGTCGTAGGCGAGCACCGCGCAGCGGGTGGGCGCCTGGGGTTGGCCGGCGAACATCGCGCCGTTGACGTTGCCGACTCCGCACACCATGCCGTCGGCGGGTGTCCGCTCGATGAGGTCCTCGACGGTGCGTCGCTGGCGCTGCGCGGCGAGCACCAGCGGGCCGTACTCGACGAACGAGCCCGGGTCGCAGAGGTCCTCGACGTTCTCGCGGGCGGTGCGTTGGCCGCGGGCGTGCCGCTTCGCGACCGACTCCTGCCGCGCCGAGTCGAGCCCGCGGGCGCGGCGGGCCAGCACCTCGGCGAGGTCCGCGCGGGGCTCGTCGAGGTCGATGTCCTCCGTGGGCGCGACGTGTGCGATGCCCTCACCCGAGGGCTCCAGCCAGGCGAGCGACGCTCCGGCCCACACCGGGTCGCCTGGTGCGACCAAGATCTGCCGCACGATGCCGCTCTCGGGGGCGCACACCTCATGCTGCATCTTCATCGCTTCCATCACCACCACCGTCTGGCCTTGTCGCACTGATGCGTCCGGTTCGACCTCGACGGTCACCACGGTGCCCTGGAGCGGCGCCGACACCACGAGGACGCCGGCAGGCGCGTCGGGCGCGGTGCCAGGGCGCGCGGGGAGCGGGCTCTGGATCGGGTATGGCGCCGAGCCTTGCGCCGCCGACGGGGGAGGAGCCTCTCCGGACTTGCCGTAGACCAGCACCGCGAGCGGGTCGCTGGCGTCGATGGACGCGCCGGCGCGTTGCAGCGCCGAGGGAATGGCCGAGGGAATGGCTGCGGCGCTTGGCGACCCCTCTTGCGCCCCGTCGGGCACCAGCTCCTCGAGGTGGTCCTCGACGAAGCGAGTGGTCCAGCGCGCGGCAGCAAAGTCGGGATGGTCTAGCAGGCGGAGCAGGAACGGAGCGTTGGTCGCGGCGCCCTCGACACGCAGGTCGCGTAGCGCGCGCCGGGCCTTGACGGCTGCCGCCGGTAGCTCGCCGGAGGGGGCGTGCGCGACCACCTTGGCGAGCAGCGAGTCGAAGCTCGGGCTCACCCGGTAGCCGACGTAGCCGCAGTGATCGACGCGCAGGCCCGGTCCGCTGGGGGTTTCGAAGGCGGTGAGGGTTCCCGCAGACGGAACGGCGGCGCCGTCGCGGGCGATGGTCTCGAGGTTGACTCGCACTTGCAGGGCGCAGCCCCGCGGCGGGCGTGCTGTCGTGTCGTCGAGACCGAGCTCGGCGAGGGTCATTCCCGCCGCGAGCTCGAGCTGGATACGGACGAGGTCGACGCCGTAGACCTCTTCCGTGACCGTGTGTTCGACCTGAAGTCGCGGGTTGGCCTCGAGGAAGAAGAACGCGCTCCGCTCCGTCACGCGGCCATCGCCTGCAGCGGCCACGAGGAACTCGAAAGTTGCGGCGTTGTCGAGACCTGCCACTTCGGCGAGGCGCAGCGCCGCGTCGCAGATGCTCTCGCGTAGGCGCTGCGGCAAGCCCGGAGCCGGGGTGGTTTCGATCAGCTTCTGGTGTCGCCGTTGGATCGTGCAGTCCCGCTCGCCGAGATGAGCCACGGCTCCGGCGGAATCGCCGAGCGCCTGCACCTCGACGTGTCGTGCGTGTCGTAGCAGTCGCTCGACGTAGAGCTCGCCGTGGCCGAACGCGGCGAGCGCCTCGGCGCGGCATCGTCCGTATGCCGCCTCGACTGCGTCCGGGTCGTGCACCACCCGCAGACCGCGTCCGCCGCCTCCCGCGACGGCCTTGATCACCATCGCCTCGCCGGCCGGCAGGTCGTGCAGGAACTCTGCTGCTGCCGCCACGTCGACGGGTGTGCTGCTGCCTTCGAGCAACGGCACGCCGGCGGTCACGGCGAGAGCGCGGGCGCGCACCTTGTCGCCGCACAGCTCGAGCACCTCGGCGCTCGGGCCGACGAAGGTGACTCCTGCCTCGGCGCAGCGCCTGGCGAAGGCCGAGCTTTCGCTCGAGAAGCCGTAGCCGGGATGGATCGCCGCGCACCGCGCAGCGGCGGCGACTCCCACCATCTGCTCCTGGTCGAGATACGCCGCGGCGCCACGACCCCGCAGCGCGACCGCCTCCGGCGCTCGTCGCACGTGGAGCGAGTCCGCGTCGTCCTCCGAATAGATCGCTACCGCGTGGATGCCCAAGTCGGCGGCCGTGCCCTGGATGCGCAGGGCGATCTCGCCGCGGTTGGCGACCAGCAGGCGGTCAGGGAGAGGCACGGAACGTGGCTCGCTAGATCACTCGGTGCCGGCGGCGACCCGCGAGATTCCGCCCGGCTCCGCCTGTGCCGCGATCGCCTCGGCAGGGCGCTTACCGCCGTGGACGTCGCCGCTGAAGTAGCGCAGTGCGTGCGCGAACGCGGCCGGACCAATGCGCGCGCCGATCAGCCGCCCCGGAAGGTCGTCTTGCGGCGGATGGATGCCGCCGTAGATGCGCGACAGGCTGCACTCGTCTGCGGCGTCCTGGTAGGTCGCCCACTGCAGCGTCACGTCGACGGACGGTCCGTCCTCGAAGACGAGGTACTCGTTCTTCTCGGCGAAGAACTCGCTCTTACCGCCGGGGAAGAACGGGCTGCCGGTGAGCCGGGTCATCAACTCGGCCGCGGCGCGCGAGTAGGTGCTGTGCCCGGAAGTGTAGCCAGCGAACGGCGGTGTCACGAAGGTCGGACGCTGATAGGGCCACCAGTTCTCGGCGAGGATCCAGGCCACTCCCGCAGCCTGGGTCTTGGGGTCGGAGATGGGGTCGTGGCCCCGCCACGCGCGCACGGCGATCTTGCCGATGTTGCGGTTGCCGCTCGTGCCCAGGTTGCTGTGGACGAAGCCCAAGTGCTCGTGATGGGCGCCCGGCGCCACGGTCTCCTCGGTGATCAGCTCGACCAGCCCCGGCACCAGCCGCAGGCCGTGGGGGTCGTACGACGGCAGGCTCGGATCGGAGCGCTGGCCCTTGCTCGCCATGTGCCGGATCACCGAGATGGGCCGCACGTAGTCGTACCAGCCCTTGATGCCCCAGCAGGCGATGGCGGCGTCGTGCATCGCCCCGCCCAGCGCGAGATAAGCCTTGACGTTCCACTCGAGCTCGTCGAGCAGGGGGCCTTCGCCGCCGATACGCCGCTCGAAGCCCGGATGGTCGGAGACGTAGTTGAGGATGGTGAACCAGTGCCCGGGCGGCGTCTCGGAATGGGGCCCGTCGGCCCAGAACTCGGCGAGCACGCGGTAGTAGTCGCCGGCCGGCACGACCTGCGGCTCGTAGGGCTTGCCGGTCACCGGGTTGCGGTCGCGGCCTTTACCGTCGTTGGTGCCGAGGGTGTTGTTGCCCCGGGCGCCCGGGCTGATGTCGATCAGCACGCCGTCGTTGGGATCCAGCAGCGAGCTCCACTCGAGGACCTGCTGGAAACCGTCGAGGTACTCCTGCTCGCGATCGCTGCCGAGCAGCGGCGGCGGACCGGGGTCGTGGTAGACGGGGTACTCCGCGCCGTCTCGTACGAAGACGAGGCGCTCCTTCTCGGTCATCGCGAAGGGCACCACCCGCCCCCACTCCGGGCTCAGGAAGGGCGGCGAGCCGCCGGGGATGATGATGCCGTTCTGGTCGACGAAGACATCGAGCGTGAGCGGTTGCCAGCGGTTCGGGTCGATCAGTCCAGGGTCGGAGTCCCGTTTGTGCGGCACCAGGGTTGGGTTGACCGGCTGGTAGTGCAGGTTGGAGTACGCCCCCTGCTCGTTGGCTCCGTCGTCGAGCCCGCCGTGGATGCAGGCCTGCGCGATGCGGTTGCCGAGCGCGGCCGGGGACGAGCCTTCGGTCGAGAGGAACGTGGGGTCGTAGCCCAGCGCCGCCATCCGCGCGTCGAACGCCGCGTGGGATACTTCGACACCGGGCGAGCTGGCGAAACGCCAGAGCAGGAGCCTATAGGCCGCGTAGCTGATGGTCTCGCGACGCGCCGCGGCAACGTCCCCCGCCACGGCGCGCTCGTGGACCATGTAGGTATCGGCCGTGGTGTCGTAGACCGCCCACCCATCGTACATCGCCGCCGCCAGGTGGAAGAGATTGCGAGCGTGTACCGTCGGACGCGCGAAGTCTCGGCGGATCGCGTCGAGCAGCTCCTCGTTCCACTGGCGCGCCACCGATTTGTCGGCGAAGCGCGACCCGTCGCCGGCGACTGGCGAGGGAGGCGAGGCCGGCGAGGCGGACGCCGCGACGAGGTGTACCGCCAGCGCGAGGCCTGCCGCGCGCGTTCCAAGCTCTCTATTCATCCCGAACATCCCTACTCGACTCCTTACCATTTACAGATCAAGCAACCCGGAGCGATCCTCTCCGGTCCTCCTGGCGTCTCCCGTTCACTCCCCACGTGTCGAGGACGGACGCCATTCTAAGGCTCGCTGGACCCTGGGGGTTGCTGACACGGCTCAGCCTCGCGCCGGCGCCCCCTCGTCGGCCGGCACGATCCTCGCCAGCTCGGCCAGCATCAACTCCCCGCAGAGCTGAGTCATGGTCGCGACCTGGTCGACGAAGTGACCGGCATCGAGCGCGTCCAACCGGGCCCTGATCGACCAGTATCCTGTCATCGAGCCCATGGTCGAGATGCCGGGCTTGCCCAATCGGTTCGCGATGTTGCCGAGGCCGTACCACGGGCCCTGCTCGCCACCGTGAATCCCCGGCCGCCCCGGGCACTGGACCTGGACCCGCCGCAGGCGATTCTCCTGCACCGCGCGGATCGCCCAGTCGACGAGCCGTTGGTTGCGGGTGACCCACACCGTCGAGAGCTCCGGAGTGCTGGTGAGGTGGTAGGGCTCGTCCTGGCCCTCGGCGACCTGCATTTGCCCGAGATGCTCGATGCCCATCGCCGCGAACACCTTCTGGTACACCTCGGGATTCTGCGCGGCGTAGTCCTGGCTCGCGAACGCTCGCTCCATGCCGGGCATGTAGTGACGGCAGTCGAGGAACACCAGCAGCGTGCGCGGACGCTCCGACTGCGCCAAGTGCGATAAGTACTGCACCATGCCGAGGATGCCTAGAGCGCCGTTGTCCTGCGAGATCGACGGCCCGTCGGTGTGGGTGATCAGCAGGATCTGCTCGTCGCGTTCGGTGCCGTAGTGCCGGCCTGGCAGGTAGGCGAAGAGTTGGTAGGTCTCGCTCTCCTCCGTTCGTCCGAGCAGCCGCAGCGTCGCGCTCTCGCCCCCGCGCGCCGCCTCGACCACGGCGACGCCGGCGCCGCGGTCGAGGTAGAGCGTCGGCAGCTGGTGGAGGGGCGGCACGGGAAAGGTGTAGAGCCCGGCGAGCGCGTCGTAGGAGAGCCCCAGCACGATCAGCGCGCCGAGAGCTCCCGCGCGCTCCAGGACCTCCCGGTCGTCGCCCAGCCCCATCTGTCCGAACGGGCTCAGTCGTCCGCCCTCCGTCCGTGGCACCTGCGGATCGGAAAAGGTGTCCGGGTCGGACAGGAACTCGTAGTCGCCGGTGCGGACGTTGCCGCCCTGGGCCGAAGGGCTGGCGTTCGCCGGTGCGTCAGCGCGCGGCACGGGACCGGTCGGCGGTCGCTTGACCACGACTGCGATCTTTCCGCGTAGCGCCTCGGCCGACATCCCTTCCTCGTAGAGCACGAGCTGTCCGGTGACGCCGTTCTCTGAGGTGTCTCCAGAGTTGCAGCCGTAGCTCGCGACACGCACCTCGTTGTCACCGATGCGCAGCGACCAGGCGGAGTCGTCGGGCCATTCCGTGGTGCTCCAGCGCGAGTAGCGCCACGGGTTGCGGAACACGTCGACCACGCCGCAGGCGCGCAGCTCGCGTTCGCAGAGCTCGAGGAAGTTCCGCCACGACGGGCTGCCGGCGATCGTCGGCCCCCCCATCGAGTCCTTGACGGCGTGCCAGGCACGCGCTTCCTCGGCGGTTACCAGGAGCGAGCGGTCGATGCGCGTGAGGCGCAGGTCGGCCGACGCGCGAGCGCGCGCGGTTCCGGCCGACAGCAGGGATACCCCCGGCGCGAGGGCGATGGCGGCGCCGAGGCCGCGGAGGAAGGTCCTGCGCTCGATCTGGGTCATGGGTCGCCTCCTTGCGACGAGAACGGCGTCGGCTGCGCTAGTGCTCGTGGGCTGCAGTGGTTCGAGCACCCAAGTATCTTCGATTCGCCAGGAAGCAGAGGGGCGCCAGGACCGGACCACCGGGCGCGGCGTGGTGGACCGTGTCCTCGCTGGCCGCTGGCCCGCCAAGGGCTGTCCCGAAAGGGTCTTGCTTTCATCTCCCGTAGGTGGGCCGAGCACTACGTTCTCCTGTTCGGCAACGCGCGGCCGGGGCGGGGCCCGGGCGCTTCACGCAATCGTCCATGGGCGGCCCATGGACGACGGCTGGTGCGAACGGCGGCGTATCTCCCTGCCGCGGCCTCATGGCTGCAAACGTCGCGCCCGGCAGGTGGCCGGCAGCTTCGCACCTTGGAGCGAGCTCGAACCGAGCCTGCATCGGGCGCGATCCGGCCTCCGCTCTCGTCGTCGGCGCGCTGTCGAACGAGTCTCTTGCTCGACGACCCTGCGCAGCGAATCGCCTGCTATCGACTCACGGCAGCAGCTCGAATCCCTGGCGCGCGAAGTCCTCGTCCAACGCAAGAACCTGGCTCAGGCCGAGTCGCCTCATCGACTCGAAGCTCGTGCAGTCGACGAGGGAGAGATTCCGACGCCCAGCTGTGAACAGCGCCGATGCCGCGGACGCGTGTAGCTGCTCGTCGATCCACACGATCTGTAGCATCGGCACAAGGACGCTTGCCAAGCCGCGAAGTGCCTCCATGCCTAGCCGGCGTTGGACGAGTGCGAACGTCTCGACGAGGACGTAGTTGGACGTGAAGAGCACCCGTCTGTCCCGAACGGCCTCTTCCCATGCGTCGAGCACTTCTTGGTGTCGCGGCTGATCGCGGTCGAGGAAAGCGAGCAGCGCGGAGGTGTCGACGAAGAGGCTCATCGTCCCGACGAACGCGGAGGCTGCCTTACCTCGGAACCTCGGAGGGGGGAGCCTCGCCTGGCTCGGGCAGGCTGAACGCCTCTTCGAGATGACGATCGTGCTCCTCTGCGAGATCCGGTCTCCCAGAGCGAAACCGCCCGGCCAGCTCCCGCGCCTGGCGCGCCAGGGCTCCTCTGTCCGTCGGCCTGCGGCGCACCAGATACTCGGTCACGCTCTCACGCACCAGATCAGCCATCGACCGCTGGTCTCTTGCCGCGAGGTCTCGAAGCGCGCGGGCTTGCTCCTCGGTCAGTTGGATCTGGGTGCGGACCATGTATGCATGATAACAGTACTAGCATTATGATGTAACTCGAAGGGGCCAGAAGCGCCCGCTATCATCCGAACTGATGATGCGCACCACGCGGCCTCGTTCGGCAGCTGGTTCTCGCGACTTGGCGTGCACCTCGAGCGGGCCGACAACACCGCGCGCATCCTCGACGTCAAGTACCACGTGCTGCTGCCCGAGCGCGAGCGTGTGGGGGGCCCGCTCGACTACTTCCAGTGGGCCTCGATCCTGCG
>DATLFI010000140.1:0-4586 GCA_035524895.1 Thermoanaerobaculia bacterium
GCCCGTCTGAGCCGTAGTCGAGTCCGGAGAATGCCAGGATGGCGTTCAGACCCTGTCGATGTGCTTCGAATTCTTCGCTTCGCCCAACGAATCGCGCCGGCGTCAGGAACGCGCGAACGAAGTCGATGACGTGATTAGCGCAGCCGTTTCGCCTCTGGCAATCGAGGAACACCGAGTAGAGTCGGCGCCACTTCGTCGATTCGCCGGAGGTATCGACCAAGCCACGATCCTGAAGCACACGGCTGATATCGGTTCCGGAGCCGCATTCGCCGAGTACGCGGGCCAAAGCTTCGATCTGCCCCTCGGGGAAAGAAGGTACCGCAGCCACTATCCAGGGCTTCCGGTGATTTCGCTCAGAAGCCCCACCGTCTGCTTTTCCAATGTCAGAATGTCCGCCCTGATTTCCTCCAGTGTCCGCAGCGGCTCCGGCTTGTAAAAGTAGCGTGTGAAGCTGACCTCGTACCCGGTCCTGACGCTGTCCGGCACGTACCAGGCATCGGCTGCGTGCGGTAGCACCTCACGGCGCAGAAAGGCCTCGATGCCACCTTCCTCGAGCAACGGCACCTGCTCGGTGTCGCGCAGCTCGGAGTCGGGTTCGTACTCCACGACGGCGGGCTTGCGGGCAATCGTCGTCGCGAACAGTCCGCGCAGCGGGTCGGCTGCCGTACCCTTCTTGGGGATCTTCTTGATCACCGCCGCCCCATCCTCGGCGCGCTCGTGGCTCTCCTTCAGCTTCTTGATCTCGGCCGCCTTGTACGCCCGCTCACCGTCCACTCCCACCAGCCGCAGAGGCCGCTCGACGGTGACCTTCCAGTAGCCGAAGGCCTCGTTGGGGAAGATCTTCGAGTGCTCGGTCTCCTCTGCCTCGTCGAAGCCGAGGAAGGTGTCGCAGATGCGC
Source organism: Thermoanaerobaculia bacterium (assembly GCA_035524895.1). Taxonomy (GTDB): domain Bacteria; phylum Acidobacteriota; class Thermoanaerobaculia; order Multivoradales; family Multivoraceae; genus DATLFI01. The sequence goes on from DATLFI010000140.1 coordinate 899, forward strand.
TGTATGTCCTCCTCGGACAGCTCGCAATTCTTCTTGCCGAGGTTCTTTCGCAGGGGCTTGTACCACTGCGTGGCGTCAATGAGCTGCACGCGGCCCTTGCGGTGGTCGGGCTTGCGGTTGGTGAGCACCCAGACGTAGGTGGCGATGCCGGTGTTGTAAAACATATTGAGCGGCAACGCGACGATGGCCTCGAGCCAGTCGTTCTCGAGGATCCAGCGGCGGATGTTGCTCTCGCCCTGGCCGGCGTCGCCGGTGAAGAGCGAGCTGCCGTTGTGCACCTCAACGATGCGGCTGCCGAGTTTGGTGCTCTGCTTCATCTTCGAGAGCATGTTGGCCAGGAAGAGCATCTGGCCGTCGCTCGAGCGCGTCAGGAGCGAGTACTCGGGGTCGCCCGCGTGCTCGATGACGAAGCGTGGGTCCTTGATGCCGCCCTTGCCGCCCATGCGCTCGAGGTCGCTCTTCCAGCTCTTGCCGTAGGGCGGGTTGGAGAGCATGAAGTCGAACTCGCGCGACGGGAACGCGTCGTTGGCAAGCGTCGAGTGCTCGGGCCCGCCGACGATGTTGTCCGCCGCGTCGCCTTCGCCCTTGAGCAGCAGGTCGGCCTTGCAGATGGCGTAGGTCTCGGCGTTGATCTCCTGGCCGTAGAGGTGAGTGGCGACCTCCTTGTCGTGCGCCTCGGCGAGCTCCTGCAGCGTCTCCTCGGCGACCGTCAGCATGCCGCCCGTTCCGCAGGCGCCGTCGTAGAGCAGGTAGGTGCCGGACTCGATCGCGTCGGCGATGGGCAGGAAGACCAGCTTCGCCATGAGCTTCACGGCGTCCCGCGGCGTCCAGTGCTCGCCCGCCTCTTCGTTGTTCTCCTCGTTGAACCGCCGGACCAGCTCCTCGAACACGGTTCCCATCCCGTGGTTGTCGAGGCCGGGGTGCTTCACCGAGCCATCGCCGTTCCAGACTGGGTTGGGGCTCAGGTTGATAGCGGGCGAGAGCAGCTTCTCGATCAGCGTGCCCAGCGCGTCGGCCTTGGAGAGGCGCGGGATCTGGTTGCGGAACTCGAAGTTCTCGAGGATGTCCTGGACGTTGGGCGAGAAGCCGTCGAGGTAGGCCTCGAAGTCGGCCTTGAGCTGCTGCTGGCTGGCGCGGGCGCGGAGGTCGCGCAACGTGAACTTGGAGGTGTTGTAGAACGCCTGACCGGCCGCCTGGCGCAGCGCCTGGTCCTGGTGGACGATCTTCGCCTCGTCGAGCGAGGCCTTCATGTCGAGCACGGCCTGCTTTGTCGGCTCCAGCACGGCGTCGAGGCGGCGCAGCACGGTCATCGGCAGGATGACGTCGCGGTACTTGCCGCGGACGTAGAGATCCCGGAGGACGTCGTCGGCGATACCCCAGATGAAGTTGGCGATCCAGTTGAGCTGAGACGCTTCCACTTCAGAAATCTCCGGCCGCGAGATTCACGTAGCTGAGCTCGAACGATTCTAGCGGCCGGCTTGCTCGTGCTCGGCCGAGTCGGGGGGCATTGGGCTGCCGGCGGTGGCGTCGGCGGCATCGGGCTTCGAGTGCGCGCGCTCGGGCGTTCTCCGAGGGCAGGGGCGACGGCGAAGCGCGGGTTCGCCAGGGCGAGCCCAAGCACAGCGCGACGTACGCAGCCATCCGCAGAGCCCCCGATCCTTCGTTTGCCGCCTTTTCGTATTGCATGAGAGAGTCTGTTCCGAGGTAACGACCCGAGTGGACGAAAAGGCCCTCCTCCAGCGCATCACTACGAACCCCAAGATCTTCGGCGGCAAGCCGATCGTCCGCGGGTATCGTCTGGCTGTCGAACAGGTGCTCTCCATGCTCGCAGGCGGGGACACGGTGGAGGCCATCCTCGAGGGGTATCCCTTCCTGGAGCGGGACGACGTGCTCGCTTGCCTGGCCTACGCCAGGCGCCTGGTGGCGCGTCAACGGGTCCGGCCCATGAAGGTAGGTCCCGGCGCCTGAGGGTCCTCCTCGATGCCTGAGTATTGGGCGGAGCCGTCGAGGCCCTTCGACTACCGGGCGTCGATGTCGTGTGGATGAGGGGACCTCGTCGTGCAGCGAGGAGAGGTCGCGGTAGACGCTACGCTTGGAGTCGCCGAAGTGCTCGGCGATCTCGTCGGGGCTTCGTGCGCGGCGGCCGCTCAGGTAGTCGACGAGCGCGAACAGGCGGCTGGGCCGGTCGGGCGGCATTTCGAATCGCTTGGGGTTGCTCTCACCGGTGATCGTGGATTCCTCAGTCTCTCACGGCTTTCGAACCTCGAGCTCAGACGGAGCTCGCGGCCGGTCGCTGGTGAGCGAGCCCTGAGCCGATGGGGACGCTCGCAGCAGCGATGCTGGCCGGCTGGCTGACTCTCGGCGGTGTGGGTGAGGGCGTGCAGGAGCCCCCGAGAGAGGGGAGAGATCGGGGTGGCTGGGGAGTGATGCCGGTGTTCGGGTTCCACGCCGGCAGCCTGAGCGGGCTCGCGGCAGCGCCGGGTTCTTCGTGTTCGAGCGCACCCACAACTCCTACGGCGCGCCGGGGTTCGGGCTGTCGGTGGAGCCGGGGCTCGGCGGTGGCCGGTTGAGCGTCGCGGCGGGGCACTTTTCGGCACTTTTCGTCATGGCGTGGCCTCCGCGATCATGCGCGCGAGTGTCGGCAGGGGGACGGCTTGGACGTCGTGGTTGAGGGGGTACGTCTCTTCGCCCGGATAGACCACGAACCGGCGCTCGGGCTCGAGGTCCGTGCAGGCGCTGTGGAAGCCCCTCTTGGGGCGCGGCGTGAGGCTGCGCTTGATTTCGACCGCCCACAACCGGCCGCCGGGGAAGGTCAGGACGAGATCGATCTCGGCGCCGCCGCTGGTGCGGTAGAAAGACCCCTGGATCCCATCGGGAGCCACGGCGAGGAGCTGCTCCACGACGAAGCCCTCCCAGCTCGCACCCACCACCGGGTGAGACATCAGGGCCTCGTTCTCCCCGATGCCCAGGAGCGCGTGTACCAGCCCGCTGTCGCGCACGTAGACCTTCGGTGACTTGACCAGCCGCTTGCCGACGTTGGCGTGCCACGACTGGAGACGGCGCACCAGGAGCAGGTCGACCAGCAGGTCGATGTAGGTCGCGGCGGTCTTGGCATCGACCCCGACGTTGCGGGCCAGTTGCGCGACGTTCAGCACGCCTCCCTGCTGGTGGGCCAGCATGGTCCAGAAACGGCGCAGCCGTTCGGCAGCAATGCGCGGGCCGAACTGGGGAATGTCGCGTTCCAGGTACGCGCGAACGAAGTCCTGCCGCCAGCGCAGGCTGCGGGCGTCGCTCGGCGCGAGGAAGCTCTCGGGGAAACCGCCTCGAAGCCAGAGACGGTCGCGGTCCGCTGCCGTCGCGTCGACCTCCAGCAGGTCGAAGGGGTGGAGCTCCAGATAGCTCACCCGTCCGGCGAGGGTCTCGCCCGATTGCCGGAGCAGGTCGAGTGAGGCGGAGCCGAGGAGCAGGTAGAGGCCGCTCCGCCTGCCGCCACGGCGCGCCCGGTCGATCAGCCCGCGCAGGACGAGGAAGATCCCCGGCGCCCGGTGAATCTCGTCCAGAACGACGAGCCGATCCAGGCGGTCGGCCAGGTACAACTCCGGCTCGGCGAGCTTGGCGCGGTCCTGCTCGGATTCGAGGTCCAGGTAGAGCGCGCCGCGCTCTTCACCTAAGGGCGAGAGCCAGCGTC
>DATLFI010000141.1:0-12179 GCA_035524895.1 Thermoanaerobaculia bacterium
TTCCCCGCGCACCGCATGAGCATACGGCCCCACGGCGCTCCCAACGCAGCCCACGGGGGTTCCACCACGGGCTGCTACTCGACTGAGGAGATCAGCGATGGCAGAGAAGAGCGGTACGTCACCATGGGTGTGGATCGGCCCAAGGACCCCGAGGTCCTGCGGCAGCAGAACATCAACCTCGATCTCGACGAGGTGATCGCGCGCGGCGATGCGGCGCATCCACAGGCGCGCGTGCGTTGGGTGGCGCACACCGGCGATGTCGGCGGTGCGGGCCGATCGGGACAGAGCGGGCTGGTGACGCTCCTGCTGTTCGAGCGCGGTGAGGGGGATCACCGGCTCCGGTTCGGCATCTGGTACGCACCCGACCCGCGCCTCGAGACCGGCGACGAAACCGCCAGCCTGGAGGGGACGCCCGCCGACGGTGCCGCAGTGGAGGCCTTCGTGGCGCCGTTCCGGCCGTGCGGCTGACCGGGCCGGCTGGGATGCGCCCTCAGCGCTGACGTGCCAGCGAGGTGACGATCCCGCGCAACACAGCCTCTTGGGCAAGCAGTGACTCCAGCAGCGCGATCTGCGTCTGAGCGCGGTGGAGGTTGTGGTCGGGACGGCTGGTGCGGAAGTACACGTCGCCCGCGAAGTGGTCGGCGAGGAAGCGCGCTGCCATCTCGGCGACGATCACCAGCGCGCCGTCGAACAGTGTCTCGATCTCCGCGGCCACGAGCCAGCCGGCGGTCGCTCGCAGGTAGCCTTGCGCGGTCGCGGCGAACAGCTCGGCTTCGATCGCGGCGCCCTCGCCGCCAGGTGAGTCCTCCGGCGCGGTGTGGCCCATGGAGCGCACCATGTCGCCGAAGTCGTGGGCGCAGAGTCCTGGCATCACGGTGTCGAGGTCGACCACGCAGATCGCTTCGGCGGTGCCGCTGGCAAACAGCACGTTGCTCAGCTTGGTGTCGTTGTGGACGACGCGGATCGGCAGCTTGGCGTTCCCGAGACGGTACGCCAGCTCGCGACGGGCCAGCAACGCTTCGAGCTCGCTGCGCGCCCCGGCAAGCCGTCCAGCCTGGTTCTCGCTCGCGGCCTCCGCGAGCTGGGCGAAGCGGTGCTCGGTGTCGTGGAAACGCGGAATGGTGAGGTGCAGTCGCGCCGGGTCGAGGTCGGCGAGCAGGAGCTGGAAGTCTCCGTAGGCCGCCGCCGCGGCTCGAGCGAGGGTCGCGTCGGGCGCGTCGTAGATCCCGGCGCCGGCGATCCAGCGGAAGGCACGCCAGACGAAGCCGTCGTCGTCGCGGTGGTAGTCGCGCCCGGGCGCCGTGGGCACCAGCTCGAGCGAGTGCCGCTCGAGCGCTACATCGCCACGCTCGAGAAGGCGGCGCCGCAGGTGGCGGGTCACCAGCGCGACGTTCTCCATCAGCTCGTCGGGTCGCCGGAACACGTGGTGGTTGGCGCGCTGGAACAGGTAGCGCGGCTCGCCGTCGCGGTCGACGCGATACGACCGGTGGATGTGGCCGGTGCGCAGCTCCGAGGCATCGCAGCGTTGCGGGTCCAGGCCCCACGCGTGGAGCACGGCCGCCGGCACCGTGGTGGCCGCGCTGGCGGCGGAGCTGTTGGTGATTTCTAGGGTCATGGGTAAGTGCCGTTCACGGCACGAGCTCGAGGCCAGGGCGCTGCGGCGGGTCGGCTCGACGCGCGACGCGTCCGATCGTCGTCGCGGAAGCGTACCCGGCGGCGTGCAGAGCCGCGAGCACCGTCTCGGTATTCTCGGGTGCGACGCCGAGCAGGAGCCCGCCCGCCGTCTGGGGATCGTGCAGGAGCGCCGCCGCCGTCGCATCACTTCCGGCGGGCGTCGCGAGGGTTCCGCAGCTCGTCTCGTTCTGTGCGTGCGAGGTGCTGCGCAGGCCCTGCGCGAGCAGCTCGAGAGCGCCAAAGAGCGCCGGAATTCGGGAGACATAGAGCACGATGCGGACGTTGGAGGCGCGCGCGAGCTCGGAGGCGTGACCGGCGAGGCCGAAGCCGGTGATGTCGGTCGCGGCGCGACCGCCGTGGTCGCGCGCGATCGCGGAGGCTGCCGCGTTGTCCTGGAGGAGATGACGGAAGGTCTGCTCGATCCAGGGTCCGCGGGCGCGACCCAGCATGTCGGCGTGCAGGAGCACGCCGGTGCCGAGCGGCTTGGTCAGCACCAGATCGTCTCCCGGCTGGAGCGCGTTCTTGCGCAGCGGCTCGGAGTTCTCGAGGAAGCCTCCTACGACTAGGCCGAACTGCAACTCGGGACCGGTGGTGGAGTGGCCACCGATCAACGCGACACCGAGCCGATCCAGCTCGTGCCGAGCCCCGGCCAGCGCTTGGAAGAGCACCTCGCCGGCCATCTCGGCGGAGAGGTCCGACGGCACGGCGACGAGTGCCTGGGCGAAGCGAGGACGGATTCCCTTGGCGTGGAGGTCGGACGCGGCGTTGAGCGTGGCCACGCGACCGACCAGCCACGGATCGTCGGTGAAGGCGCGAAACGCGTCGAGCGTGGTGAAGACCTGGTCGCCAGCCGGTCCGCGATAGGCGGCGGCGTCCTCGCGCTCCGCGAGACCGAGCACCACCGCGGGGTCGATGGGCGGCTCCCCCAGCCGGTCGAGCGCTTCGCCGAGCGCGGTTGCCGGGACCTTCGCGGCGCAGCCACCGCATAGCATCTCGCTGCCCTTGGCCGACATCGCCTGGTACATCGGCGCGAGCTCCGGAGTCGGCGTGCCGTCGGGCTCGAGCGCCTGGAACCGGCGCATGAACGCGCGGTCGATGCGATCCTTGAGTCGCATCACCCACGCCCCTTCGATGACACGACCCCACTTGTGTCCGAGCGCGGTGCCGTCGCCGAGGTTGAGCAGCGTGAGGAAGTCCCGCTGCGGCCGATAGCTCCGCAGCGATCGCGCTCCACTCGGGTCGAGCACGGCGCGCAGGTTCTCGGTGAGGTAGGGGCCCTGGCGCACGGCGTAGACGCCGGCCTTGGGGGTGGGCGAATGGGCGAGCGTCGCGCAGTCGCCGGCTGCGAACACGCGGTCGTCGCCGAGCGACTGGAGCGTGGGCCGGATCAGCAGAAAGCCGCGGTCGTCGAGCGGTAGCCCGCTCGAGCGGAAGGTAGGGTGCGAGGCCGCGCCGGCCACCCACAGCACGGCGTCGGTCGGGAAGCGCTCCTGGCGGGCCGTGCGGTCCTGGGCGGCCGCGGCTGCCCTCTCGAGCCGAAGCCGCAACGCCTGTGCGTCGATCGACACCACCTCGACCCCGGTTCGAATCTCGATGCCACGATCGGTCGCGCGCTGCTCGACTCGGCGCGAGAGCCTGGCGGTGTACTCCTCGACGGGCCGCTTCGCCGAGGAGAGCAGGGTTACCAGAGGAGCGCGGCCGGTGTCGCGGCGCAAGCGCGACTCGATGGTGAAGGCCAGCTCCACTCCTCCGGCACCCGAACCGACGACCGCCACCTTGAAAGGTCCAGCAGGGTGGGCCGCCTTCGCGCGCTCGACCAGCTCGTGGATGCGTCGCACCAGATCGGCGATCGGACGCGTCGGCAGGGCGTGCTCGCGCACACCCGGCAGGTCGGAGCCTGCCACGGTCGAGCCGATGTCGAACGAGATCCAGTCGTAGCGCAGCGACGGGCGACCCTCGAGCAGCAGGCGGCGCGCGACGGGATCGAGTCCTGTTGCCTTCGACAGCACCACCCGCGCGCCGGCGAGCCGAGCCAGCGGCACCACGTCGATCTCGAGCTCGTGCTTCTGGTACTGGCCGGCGACGAACCCAGGCACCATGCCCGAGTACACCGCCACCGGCACGTCGACCACCAGCGTCAGACGCGCCGGCGGCGGCTCCATCGCGAAACGCTTGAGGACCTGGACGTGGGTGTGTCCGCCGCCGACCAGGATCAGCTCTGGAAGAGTGCCCGTCATTCTCGCGGTGACCTCGCCTCACCCTCCCGCCGGCCCCAGCCGGTGGCGATGGCAAAGAGCAGCAGCAGCAGCAGCCCCCAGGAGTGCAGGTTGAGCAGCCCGGCCTGCCAGGGAGGCACCTGGGGCAGGCCCATCTCGTCGCCCGCGCGCGAGAGGCTCGATGCCAGGATGGTCGGGATGAAGTACGGCAGCAGGAACGGGTAGGTGCACACCGTCACGTCGAGCAGGTTGGCGCGGCGCGGGCGCGAGATCCCCTGGCGCTCTCCGATCGCGGACGCGAAGGATCCGACCGCGAGCATCGCCACCACCGAGTGGGTGGTGAGCAGCACCGCGAGGCTGGTGGCGCCGAAGATCCAGATCTCGGCGCGCCTGGGGCTGGTCGCCCAGCGGCTGGTCGCGGCGACGGCTCGGTCGACCAGCCCGGAGGCCTCGAGCCCTCCCGTGAGACCCATCAGCAGCAGTGTGAACACCGAGATTCCGATCCCGCGTTGCAGCCCGTCGAGCAGCAGCCCCTTCGCCAGGTAGGCATCCCGATCGATGTGCATCAAGTCGGCGACCCCGAAGTTGCCGAGCGCGAGGCCCAGACCAGCGGCGACGGCCGCCCCGCCGAGCAGCGCCGCTACCAGGTTGGCGCCGCGCAGCAACAGCGCTATGACCAGCACCGGCACCGCCGCCATCGCGGCTCCCCGCCAAGAGGCGGTCGCGGTCTCGGTCGTGATCGCAGCGGTCGCCCCGCTGCCTCCCAGTAGCGCGTAGAGCACCAGCGCGCCCGCTGCAGCCGGGAGCGCGTAGCGCAGCCGGCTTCGGACCACGGCGCCCATCGACGCGCCCTGCGTGGCGGCCGAGGCGATGGTGGTGTCACTGACTGGAGAGAGGTTGTCGCCGAAGGTGGCGCCGGCGAGCACGGCGCCCAGCAGCCACGCCGGCGACGCGGCGAGCGGCGCGGCGAGCGGGTAGAGCAGGGGAACGGTGACGATGAGAGTGCCGAGGCTGGTGCCGGTGGCGGTGGAGAGCAGGCTCGCGACCAGGAACGCCACCGCGACGAACGCGCCGCCTTCGAGACCGAGCGCGCGCCCGCCCGCCAACAGCGAGTCGAGGAGCCCGCTGGCGGCGAGCAAGGCTGCGAGCATTCCGGCGAGGAGCCAGGCCAGGATCATGAGCGCCACGATCGGGCGCGACATGCCGCGCACCACGGCCTCGACGTAGGCCGAGCGGTCGCGCGCCAGCAGGAGCCCGACCCCGAGCGCCGCCACCAACACCGGCCAGAAGCCACGCTCGTCCGGCGCGCCCGAGAGCGCGAGCCACGCCACCCCGGCGAGGAAGAGCAGGAACGGCGCGACCGCGCCGGCGGCGCCTCCGGCAAAGGCGAGCGGGGTCTCGGGTGTCTTCATCTCGGGCGTGGTGCAGGGGTCGAAGCGGGCCATGGTAGCGGAGGGGGGCTCGGGTTCGTGCTGCGAACACCCGGACCGAGGGAGCCTCCGCTACAGTGGAGCGCCGATGAGCGACCACGACGCCAGCGATGCCGCCCCGGCCGCTCGCTCTTCGTCCCCCATTCCCGACGACACGTTCACACTCTGGGACCTCCGCGTCGAGGTGGAGGACGGAGTGCGCCCGATGGTGTGTAGCCACCGGGCCGGCGACTGGTTCGAGCTGAGCGGCGAGAATTTGTCGATGCCGATGGGGCAGTCGTTCTCGATCTACGCGCTGGCCGCTCTGCTGCCGCTGCTGCCCGCGAAGCAGCGAGCGACGCACCCCAACGACTGGATGAGCACCGACGAGACGATCGCCTGCCCCGATCCGAACTGCGGCGCTCGGTTCCGCATCCGTCGGGTTCGGCAGCGCACGTTCCGGCACTCCGAGGTCACGGTGGTGCCGCTACCGGGCCGGGAAGATGCGGGCTAGCGGGAGCTCGAAGCCCGGCACGGCCCCAGTTCTACGCCCGCGAGTTACCCGTGCAGCGCATCGAGCTCGCCCCTGGCTACCACGTCTGCCGCGTGATCAACGGCTGCTGGCAGCTCTCGACGGGTCACGCGCGGCGTCCCGTCGATCGGGCCGTGACGCTGCGGCGCCTGCACGAGTTGGTGGAGCTCGGCCGCACCACGTTCGACTGCGCCGACATCTACACCGGCGTCGAGGAGCTGCTGGGCGCGCTGCGACACGAGGTGATCACGCGCACTGGTGACGCCGAGGCGGTGCAGGTCCACACCAAATGCGTGCCCGACCGCAGCGCGCTGCCGCGGTTGCGGCGCGAGCAGGTGGTGGCGCTGGTCGAGCGATCGCTGCGCCGCCTGCGCGCGGAGCGCATCGACCTCGTGCAGCTCCACTGGTGGGACTTCGGGGTCGCAGGCTGGATCGACGCGGCGGGATGGCTCGACGAGCTGCGCGTGGCGGGAAAGATCCGGCTCGTGGGCGTGACCAACTTCGACCCGGCCCGACTCGACGAGCTGATGCGAGCCGGGGTGGAGGTCGAGAGCCACCAAGCGCAGTACTCGCTCCTCGATCGACGGCCGGCCGAGTGCGCCTGGCCGGTGCCGCTCCTGGCCTACGGGGCGCTGGCGGGCGGACTGCTGTCGGAGCGCTGGCTGGGGAAGGCGCCGCCTGGGGACGATCCGGAGAATCGGTCACTGGTGAAGTACCTGCTCATCGTCGAGGAGGTCGGAGGCTGGTCTCGACTGCAGGAGCTGCTCGGTGTGCTCGAGCGGGTCGCGCTTCGTCGCAGCGTGTCGATCCCGGACGTGGCGACCCGCTGGGTGCTCGAGCGACCAGGGGTCGCGGCCGTCATCGCCGGCACCAGCGGCCGGTCCCACACCCTCGACCCCTTCGCCTTCGAGCTGGCTTTGGAGGATCTCGAAGAGATCGATCGAGCGTTGCCGCCTCCTCCGCCGGGCGAGCCCTACGAGCTGGAGAGGCAGCCCGGTGGGCGCCATGCTGCCATCATGCGCTACGACCTGAATCAGCAGGAGTAGGCTTCGGCCCATGCCCGGCAACACCTTCGGCCAGCTCTTCCGCATCACGACCGCCGGCGAGAGCCACGGTCCCGCGAACGTGGTGATCCTCGACGGCGTGCCGCCTGGCCTGCCGCTCACCGAGGCCGACCTGGAGCTCGACCTCGCGCGGCGACGCCCCGGCCAGTCGAGCCTGGTCAGCCAGCGCGACGAGGGCGATGTCCCGCGCATCCTCTCTGGCGTCTTCGAGGGGCGCACCACCGGCACCTCGATCGCGATCCTGATCGAGAACCGCGACGCGCGATCTCGCGACTACGACGAGCTGCGCGAGAAGTACCGGCCGGGTCATGCGGACCACACCTTCGACGCCAAGTACGGCTTCCGTGACCACCGCGGGGGCGGTCGGTCGAGCGCGCGAGAGACGGTGGTGCGTGTGGCCGCGGGAGCGGTGGCGAAGAAGCTGCTCTTTGTCCTCCACGGCGTGCGTGTCCTCGGGTGGGTGCGTCAGGTCGGCGACCTCGAAGCGACGATCGAGGATCCCGCGGCGGTGACGCTGGAGCAGGTCGAGTCCAACCCGGTGCGCTGCCCCGACGCGGAGGCCGCGGCCCGCATGCAGGCACTGATCGAGCAGGTGCGCGCGGAGCGCGATTCCATCGGCGGTGTCGCCGAGATCGTCGCCACCGGGGTCCCGGCGGGATGGGGAGAGCCGGTGTTCGACAAGCTGAAGGCCGACTTTGCGAAGGCGCTCTTCAGCCTCCCGGCCGTGCTCGGCGTCGAGTACGGGACGGGTTTCGCGGCGGCGCGCCTGCGCGGCTCGCAGAACAACGACGAGCTGACGATGCGCGATGGGCGAGTCGTGTCGCGGACCAACCGGCACGGCGGCATGCTCGGAGGGATCTCCTCGGGGATGCCGATCGTGCTGCGCTGCGCGATCAAGCCGACTAGCAGCATCCCGCAGGAGCAGCGCACGGTCGACCGGTCCGGCGCCGCGACGACCGTCGCGGTGCGCGGGCGGCACGACCCGTGTCTGTTGCCGCGCTTCGTGCCGATGGGCGAGGCGATGGTGGCGATCGTGCTCGCGGACCACTGCCTGCGCCAGCGTGCTCAGAATGTCCTCGGCGACGACCGGAACGCGGAGATGGCAGGGGAGGGCGCCGGCGTCGCCGGGGAGGATCGTTGAGCGCCGGCTCGTTCGGCGTCAACCCGCGCGACGGCGATCGCGAAGGCGGCGCCACCGCAGCACGGCCCGACCATCGGCCGCTCGCGTCAGCGCTCGGCGCGACGCTGCTGCTGGTGGTGGTCTGGCTGCTCGACATCTCGGGTCTCGTCGACCTGACCAGCCGGCCCCTGCCGGGCAGGTTCTGCCAGGCGGCGGCCGGGCTCGCGGTGGTCGCGTGGTCGTGGTGGAGCGTGCACTGGCTGCGGTCGCGTGGTCGCGCGGCGCGAGAGTCGCACTCCCTGTGGCCCTGGGCCTTGCCGCTCGCGGTCGCGGTCTCGCTCGCCGTGCGCCTGGTGGGCATCGAGTGGGAGGCGGGCACGGGCTACTACCGCGACGAAGGAATCTACGAGGCGACGGCGAGGTCCATCAACGCCGGCAACCTGTTCCCTGGGTCGTTCATCTATGGCCACTTCCCGTTCTACTCCCTCGCTCTGGCTTCCTGGCTCTACGAGCGCTTCCCCGACCTCAGCGGCTGGCTCTACGGCGTGCTGTTCGACCGCCACACCGCGCACGACCACCTCTGGCTGACGCTGCGCGCGGTGTGCGCGCTCTTCGGCGCAGCAACCGTGGTGCCGGTGTTCCTGGCCGCCGAACGGGTCGCAGGACGGCTTGCGGCCGCGCTCGCCGCGACCTTGATCGTGTTCTCCCCGCTCTACAACGAGATCAGCCACTTGGTGATCAGCGACGTGCCGTCGGCGTTCTTCGCGGCTCTGGTGCTGCCGTTCGCGGCACGCCTCGTGGTCGCTCCGGTTCCGTTGCTCCGCGACTGGCTGTGGGCGGGAGTGGCAGCCGGCCTTGCCGCCGCGAGCAAGTACCCGGCCGGAGTCGTCGCGGTCGCGATCGTCGCGGCGTGGGCGCGGCAGCTCGTGCTGTCGCGACGGTTCTCGTGGTCGCTGTTGTGGGCAGGTCTCGCCGCGATCGGTGCGTTCCTGGCCGCGATGCCGGCATTCCTGATCCGCAGCGACCGGGTCTTGGCCGGCGAGGGCAGGGACCTGCTGTTCGGCTTCCGGCAATACGGGCAGGGCGGCTGGATCGGCGTGGTGCGCGAGAGCGACGCGCTGTTCTATGCCGAACGTCTGTGGCAGAGCTTCGGTCTCCCGGCGCTGGTGCTCGGTCTGGCCGGGCTGCTGCTCGTGCCGCGGGCGCTGCGCGGACGCGTCGCCTGGCTGCTGCCGTTTCCGGTGCTCTACCTGCTGTTGCTCGACTCGATGAGCATGTCGGTGCGACGCAACCTGCTGCCGGTGCTGCCGTGGCTCGCGCTGCTGCTGGGCATCGGAGGCGCGATCTTGATCGAGCGGCTGGTCGACCTTCCCGCTGTGGCGCGGCGCCCGGTTGGTTTGCGGCGCGTGGCGGCTGGGCTGCTGCTGGCAGTGCTGCTGTTCGTGCCGGTGCGTGCCACGATCGAGCAGGACCTCCGCTACACCCGGGCGTCCACGAGCGAGGTGGCAGTGGCGTGGATCGTCGAGCACGTGCCCCCGGGCGCGCGCATCGTGAAGGAGTCGTACACGCCGAAGCTGGACGGTTTGCCCTACGAGGTCCTCCAGTCGCGCTTCGCGGCACGCCGTACCCTCTCGGAGATCCGCGACCCTGCGAACGACTTCCTGCTGCTGTCCTGGAACGCCTACGGGCGGTTCCTGCACCAGGAGCGGCTGACCCAGCCGCACCACCGCGTCTACTCGGAGCGCTACCAGGAGATGCTCCGCTGGGAGAAGGTGCGCGACTTCGCTCCGGGTCGCACTCGGCTCGGTCCGTACCTGTCGCTGTTCCGTCTCGAGCCCGAGGATGGCGAGTCCGCTTCGGAGCGGACCTACGCGGCTGCTGAGGCAGCGTTCGTTTCGCCTCCCTCGCACGCCTCGAGGTCGGCGGCTGGCAGCCTCCACATCGACCCCGCCGACGGGTTCGTGCTCTTCAAGGGCCACTTCGCCGCGGGACGCTACGGCCTGCAGGTCGTTGGCGGCGAGGTTGCACCGACGGGTCGCGTCGAGGTTCGCGCGAGCGACGGCGAGGTGGTCGAAGAGGCTCGGCTCGAGGCCGGCTCTGCGACGGTGGAGCTCGGACGGGCCGAGAAGTATTTTTTCTACCTGCGGCTCGAGGCGGGCTCCACGCTGGAGCGTTTCGAAGTCACGAGCCTCGTAGGCGCCGGCGCGGGTGGGTGAGCGTCACTGCACCTGGCGGCGGTGCAGGCGCATGGTCTTCACGCCGTCCAGCTCGTCGCAGACGCGCTCCACGCCGTTGACCGTGCAGGTGCAGGTGTCATCCTCGCAACGCACCGCGATGGCGCACTTCTTGGCGTCGCCATCCTCGCTGGCCTCGCAGTCGAAATCGAAGCTCCCGGGAAAGCCGGGGGCGCCATGGAAGAAGAACATCGAGGGTCGGTCCGAGCTCTCCTCGCACTCCTCGCCATCGCAGCGCACCAAGACTCGCGCCGCTCTGCGGGGGTGGTCCGCTGGCTTCTCGAGGGTGGCGGTGAGCGTCTCGATCCGGCCACTGCGCCACAGCTCGAGCTGGACCGGCCCCGGCTCTCGCTTGCCGACCGCGCGCGCCAACGACCCGCCGGAAGAGACCGCCTCGTCGTCCAGCCGGGTCAGGATGTCGCCGACCTCGACTCCGGCACGGGCTGCGGGGCTGTCCACGACCACGCTCGCCACGAGCACGCCCTGGTCTTCCGGGACCCCGAAGTGCTGCCGCAGCTCCGGGGTGAGATCGGTGAGCTGCACCCCGAGGAACGCGCCGCGAGACCACTGCAGGCCTGCGAGCGCCTCGCGAGCCAGCTCTCCCCGCTCCCCGAGCCAGAGGAGGGAGCTACCGTCGCCGTCGCCGCGCAGGAGCTCGACCTTGCCTTCCGGCGTGACGAAGATCTGCTGGGAGCGCTTGGCGCAATCCTGGCCTTCCTCGCAACGAAGGAGCCGTCGTTCGACGCCGAAGCGCCGGTCTGTCTCCTGGGCGGCGATGGGCGGCGCGAGCGCGGCGGCGGCGGCAAGTCCGAGCGCGCAGAGAGTGGGGATCGTGGGGGTGGGCATCGTTGGTTCTTCCTGTTGCTGGCGCGGGCGCGATGGTGCGGCCGCAGCATCGGATCTCGGGCTTGAAACGCCCGGTCGAGGCTGGGGTTCCCGGCGGGCATCAAGGAGAGAAGTCCGGCATCAAGCGGCCGAGCAGGACGCTGACCGCTTGCTCGACGCGCAGCGGGCGGCCCCCAAGGCTCACCGGCAGCGCGCCGGCGTCGCGCAGCGTCGCGACTTCGTCGTCGAGGAAGCCGCCTTCCGGACCCACGAAGAGCGTGGCCGGGCCGACGGGTCCGCGCGGGAACGGGGTCGGCGCGTCGCCGTGGGCCACCAGGCCGAGTCGCTGCGCGAGCAGGTCTTCCAGCCGTTCGGCGACGAAACGTCGGAAGGCAGGCCACGACTCCACAACCGGCAGGACCGTGTCTCGTCCTTGCTCGAGCCCCAAGAGCAGTTGGCGGCCCACCGCCTCTGCGTCGAGGATCGAGCTCTGCCAGTAGCTTCGCTCGACTCTCGAGGTGCCGAGCAGCACGATCCGCTTCACCCCCATCGCCGCCGACCCTTGGAGGATGCGGCCCAGGAACTTGGGCCGCGGTAGGGCGAGCACGAGGTGGACGGGCAGCGGTTCCGGCGGCGCTTCGCGCAGCTCGAGCGCGAGGCGCAGACACGAATCGTCGAGCGCGGTCACCGTCGCCTGGCCGAGCATGCCGTCCAGCAATCCGACCCGCAGCCGATCGCCCGGCCCGGCGCGCAGCACGCGGGCGACGTGATCGCGCCGATCACCCCGCACGATCGCCTCGTTCGGCGCCACCAGGTCCTCGGAGAAGAGCAGCAGGAGATTCATGAGGCTGGTGGCGCGAGCGCCTGGGGTGCGGGCTCTCCGACCAATACCGGTAGGAGCAGGGGTCATGTTGCGGCGCAGTCCAGTAGAATGACAGCTCGCAGGAAGGAACGACGGAGGAACCATGACCGGCCCGATCTCCAGGAGAAGCGTGCTGCTCGCGTCGGCGGCTCTGGCTGCCGCCAGGGGTCTGTCCTTCGCTGCGCCCCAAGGCGCGACGCCTTCGGTGCCGCCCGCGATCGCACCCGACTGGCAGCCGTTGCT
>DATLFI010000142.1:0-27962 GCA_035524895.1 Thermoanaerobaculia bacterium
CAGCGCCTCCCACTTGTTTCGCAGTCGGTCGACGATCTGGGCGTCGGCAACCGGGAGCTCGACGCCTTCGGGGAGACGCTCGCGGTTCGCCGCGAGGAAGAGGGCGTCCTCGTGCCCCGGGAGGAGCACCCTCGCCCCCGACCCGTCGAGGGCAGCGACGAGATCGTCGAGGAATCCGTCGGGATCCTCTACCGGGCTCCGATGCCTCCAGAAGCGGGCCACCTTCCGGGAGTACCGACACATCGCGTCGGGAGCGATGTCGCCCACGTGCACCTCGACACCCCGCCGAGCCAGCGAGTGCACGATCGCATACGAGACCCGGCACCAGCCGTAGGTCACGAAAGCGGGCGGCAGGGAAGCAGGCAGGCGCTCAGGCAAGGGCCACCTCATGCTCGAGCCACTCCGCAAGCTCGTGAAGGATCTCCTGCTGGCTGAAACGCTCCTCGGCGAGAGCGCGGGCTCGGAAGCCCATCGCCGGCAGCTCCTCGCGGCGATGCAAGAGCGATTCGACGGCGTCGGCGAACGCTTCACGGTCCTCCGGCGGGACGACGACGCCGCAGCGGGCCTCCGTGACCAGCTCGCTCACCCACCCTGGATAGTTCACCAGGACAGGCTTACCGGCTGCCAGGTAGTCGAAGAACTTGTTGGGCGACGTGCCCCAGTAGAAGTCAGACACGTTCTGGAGGATCTGCATCCCGACGTCGAGCTCGGAGAGGAGGAGAGCGTAGGTGGCCTTGTCGACGAGGTCGAAAAAGCGCACCGAATCGAGACCCTCGTCGTCCGCGCGCTGCACCAAACGCTCCTTCTCGCGGCCGTCGCCAATCAGGGCGAAGACGACGCCGTCAACTCCGCGGCGTTGCAGTGCTGCGGCAGCATCCAGCACGGCGTCGAGCCCGTTGGCTGCTCCGTGGGTTCCGGTGTAGCCGAGGACGAGAGCCTCTTCGGGAACGCGGAGAAGGGAGCGTCCGTTACGCCTTTCCGGTCTGATCCCGAGCGTGTCGGCACCGTTGGGGATCATGATCACGCGATCGGGGGAGACGGACGTGCGACGGGCGATCCCCTCGCGAATCCCGGGCGCGAGGGCGACGTGCCCGGCCGCGAACCGGTACGCCATCGCTTCCCAGGCGAAGAGAGCTCTCTTGAGCACCGGATTGCGGATGATTCCCATCGCCACCGGCAGGTCGGGCCACAGGTCGCGGACCTCGAGCACGTACGGTCTGCGATGGATCGCCCGGCCCCAGAGCGCAGGGATGCTCACGGTCAGCGGGGTCGAAGAGGCGAAGATGAGGTCCGCTTCCCGTCGCGAAACCTCTCGACATGCCAGAAGCGCGAAGCGAAGGAAGGAGGCGAGCCGACTCGAGAAGGTCTGGTGATTCGAGTAGAAGACGGGGAGCTGGACGACCTCGAACCCATCGAGATCGATCGATCGCCCCCGAGGTCTCGCCCGGAGAGCGGAATCTCTCCAGTTCTCGCCACAGACGACCGTGACCTCGTGGCCGCGGTCGGCCAGGGTCTTGACGAGCTGATAGCCGCGAACCCCGGCCTCGCCGCGGTTGGTAGCGAAGTGCTGCTGGATGTAGAGGATTCTCACCCTGTTCCAGGACTGGCGCTGCCCCTTCTCCGCAGGCAGGTCCCGTTGATCGGTGCTTCGCTGGCGATCGTATAGAGATGTTGCAGTCTAGGATGGCGGAGCAGGTCGCGTTGACCCGACTTGAATGCGCCGAGTGATCTCAATTCTTCGTCTGACATTTCAGCGACCTCGGACAGAGGGGCGTCGAGGCGAAAGTTGTCGCAGATGAAAAAGGGAGCTTGCGCAATTACGAGATCCGAGCCGTAGCGGATGCTTGAGATTGCGCGATCCTTAACTGGCGTATGTGCGATCTTCGGATCATTCAAGCCGAGAAGGTCGATTGTTGGCAGCCGCGTTTGATACGGCACGAGACCGGCCCATGGAATCGCGACGAACTCTCCGGGAGGTGTCAATCGAAGGAGATATGAGGTTAGCGGATGGACCGGTGTGCTAAGAAAGCCGCGCGCCATGCGTGAGGTCAGGTCATCGATTGATGCCAGATTTGTAGCGTCGGTGGCAATCTGAAAGTAAGTCTTGCCATTCAGACTCTGCCAGAACACGAAAAGGATAGAAATGACGAGAATCCAGGTTCGGGAGGCAGAGATGCGGTCGAGAAGTACGAACAGCACAAAAAGCGACGGGGCCGCCAGAGGTACCAGGAGTCTGGATGGCCCGAACGCCGAGGAGTCGTCACCCCCGGCAACCAGGATGAACAGCACGCTGGCGGCCAGGTAGGCGAGGGATGCAAGAAGCAGGCGCCTCGCGGCTAAAGATTCTTCCCACCACGAGGGAATCTCCAGACGAGGTGTCGCGAAAGCCAAGGCGACACCTAGAGGGAGAAGAAGCCAACCGGCGCTGGGCGCAAGATACAGAGAACCCTCGAGGAGTCGCAGCCCGAGATGCCCGCCGAGGTGCTTTGCCGCGGCTGCGTTGGGTAGCAGCTGGTGAAAGAGGGCGAAGCGTGTCGCGAGGATCGGCAGCATGACTCCTAGCGCGGCACCGACGACTCTGATACGCCCGGATCTCCTCTTCCCCAGGGCCACTAGGGCGATTAACGGTACGAGAAGAAGAAATCCCTCAGGCCGTACGAGCAGCCCGAGCCCGGCCGGGATGGCGTGGCGCACGGTGATCATCGGAGCCGAGCTCAGCCATGTCAGGTACCACCACGAGACGAGAGCCCACGCGACGTGGTCCATGCCCGAAGAGGAGAAAAACGCCAGGGGAGGGTAGCTCGCAAGGCAGAGCACCGCGCCCAGGAGGCGAGGTTCATTGACACCGCTAAGCCGCAGAGCACGACCAAAGGAAAAGACGAGGAGACAACCGACTGCAAGCCCGACGTACTTCGCGATGAGGAGGGACTCGACGGGTAGCATCTCGCCGACGACGTACACGGCGAGCCATAGCCAACTCGAGAAGCCTTCGACGCGTGGGCCGCCAGGATTCCACACGAGATCGCCATAAGTGACCAGATTGTGTGCGTAGCGGCCAAAAATGAAAGCATCGTCCAACCGCGACGAAAAGTACATGAGGGAGTGGAGAAGAAAAAAAAGGATCACGGCCGCCGAGAACAGGAGGCGGAGGTGGTCTGATCTTGGCAAGGAGTGTCTCTAGCGGCAGGCCGTCAGGGTTGCTGCCGCGAGACCTGGGGACTCCCCGTGCAGCGGGTTCCAGTCGAGGCGGAAGATCTCGGCACCCGTGGAGACCTCGGTCGTCGTCGACCCCTCGAGCGTGAGCTCGGCTTCTGGCGTGAGTAGGAACACAGAGATCAATCGGGCGGGCAAAGGGCTCGACGCTGTGGCGATCACATTGAGAGCGGGCTTCCGCTGGAGGTAAGTGGGAGAAAACCAGCCGAGCGGGCCGGCGCCACCGAAGACGGTGTCGATCATGAGGGGGATCGAGCCTCCGGCTTCAAAACCGCCGGTCCCGAACCGGCATGTGCCGGCCGGGGTCTCAACCTCGACGCAACCCGCGGCGCCAACCTTCCAGCGGATTGCCCCCGCGAAGAGCCACGTAAGCCCGAGAGCGTGCTCGCCGGTGCCTCGGATGTCATCGGTCACGACCCAGGCGTGATCGTCGAGCCAGACGACGGTTCGATGATGAATGACTCCCAACCGCCTCTCGAACCCGTCATGCCTCCCTTCGAAGACCTTTACTTGCCCGCCGGCGATAGATTCGTGCCGAAGCGATCTGCCCTGAACCCAGTCGAGCCAGAGGAAGCGAGGGCCGCGCTCCATCTGGTCGACGTGATCGATCGTCATCGCATTGTGGACAGCAGTCTTCGCCAGCGAGTTGTTCCACGGAGTCGGATGGTTGTACGAAAACGTGCCGGGGTCGCTAACTAGATTGTGACCCCGCCACCAGATGTCGACGTGCAGCATGTCGGCCTGAGCCGGCCGTTTCCGGTGCGGTCCGCAGCGCGTGAACGCCCACGTCGATGTGCCATGGAGCGTGAAGTAGCCGGATTCGACGGCGCGGACGTCGTGCCGGCTCAGTGGCTCGGCCGGCGCGCCGAGCGGTTCCTCCCCGTAGAGCCACACGAGTGTCTCGTCCCAAAGCCCGGGCGGGAAAACCCGGCGGCGATCAACGGCCCAGAAGGCGACGGCGAGCGTCGGCCTATAGTCCCCGAGAGCACACGAATCGAGACGGAAGAGACGGGAGCCGTCGTTCGAGCCGTAGTTTGGGGCGCGACCGCTGTCATCGGTGAGCTGGAAGAGGAGGTGGGCCGCACGGCGGACGCGATCGATGAGCCGCGCCGAGAAGGGTTGCCCGGCGAGCTCCGCGAGCCTGAGCGCCCACACGTAGCTCTCGAGGACGAGGCGGTGGTAGCCGAGGGAGTGCTGCACGTAGCCGCCATCGTCGGAGATCTGTCTCCGAGCTTCGCATTCGAGAACCTCCCGCCCTCGCGCCTCCCACCGGCTCGCTTCCCGCAGCCAAGGGAAGAGGGTGCCGAGGGTCCAAAGAGCGAGCGCCTCGTTGACGGTGTGATTGTTCTCTTGCAACAGGGCGTAGCCAATGTTCCCCTCGATGCGGTGACCGTGGGCGATCAGCATCTCGAGAAGTGAAGCGATCCTGGCCTCGTCGGTGAGGGGGGAATCGAGGAAGGCGAAGAGCCCGAAGCACCAGGCCAAGACCCTGTAGGCGCACTCCTGGCCGCACATCCAGTGGATTCCGCCGTTCGGGGGGCTGGCCTCCCGGAAGCTCTCGACCAGCTGCCAGAAAGCCGAGTCGTACCCGTCCTCGGGCCAGAGGGCGTGAGCTCGAACCACGAGGTAGGCCGCGCCGAAGCGAGCCGGCTCCCACGCTTCCTTGATGTCGATGTCACCGAAATCGGAGATGCTTGTCCAGTGGCGGAGAGCCGGGCTGTCTGGGCCTTCTGGCTCGCGCCAACTCGGGGGCCAGCCGATCTCTCGTGGTTCGCCCCCGAAGAGGGGCATCCTTCCGGAGGTGAGAGTGGTGATCTGGTCGCGCACTGTCTTTGCCTCGGCGCCCAGTGTCCGAGAGAGCGCGTCGCCGATCTCTTCAGGGGCTCCGAAGAAGAAAGTGCCTGCCAGAGTGCGGAGTCCGGCGGCATTCTGTGAGGGATGGGGCGGTCGGAACGTCGTGTAGGTCGTGATGGGGAGCCGCCGCGGGAGGACCCAGCGCCTTTCGAGCTCGTAGAGAGCCCGTCGACAAGTCCATCTGGCGCCATGGTCGAGGACCAGCCGGCCGACCTGTGTCGGTCGCAAACGTGTCATGCAAAGAGTGGAACGCGGACCGGGCTCGCTGAGCCCAAGGAGTCGACGAGCGCGAGGCTCGCCCAGGACACGTTCAAAATCTCGGCGTAGGGGATGGGCGGCGGTCGATTCCCTTTTACGGCGTCCAAAAAGGCCTCTAAAAGCTCTCTGTGACCCTTGGTGCGCCGTCGCCAGCGCTTTGTCCTAGTCCGCCCTTCACGAACGATCCGCACCGAGCGAAAGTCGTCGATGAAAACGCTCTGCCCGTTGCAGGTAATCTCGATCCTCTCCTTCGGTACGCTCCGATCCCCCGTGACGTAACTGAGCGACGCAGCGTGGCCGCCGCTCAGCCGGATCGTCGCAACGGTTTGATCCTGGCCGGGTGGTGCGGGGGTCCTCTCAGCGTAGACTCTTTCGATCTGCGCTCCGAGAAGCGCGACGATCGTGTCGAGCGCATGGCAGGCCTCACCGATGAGGCGCCCTCCACCCTGCGCGGGATCGAGCAGCCAGTGATCGGCAGCGATTACTCCGGCATTGAATCGGTACGACAGACTGGCTGCCCCACGGTCGTCGCCGAGCGCCGCCCTGGCGAGCTCGATCGCGGGCGCGAAGCGGCGGTTGAAGCCGATAGTCCACACCGGGCACTCGGCCCCGATCTCCTCAATCGCCCGCTCCACCTCGGCGAGCTCGTCACGAGTGATGGCGAGCGGCTTTTCGACGAATGTCGGCCGGCCTGCACGGAGACCTGCGGTGAGCTGCCCGGCATGGAGATGGTGTCTCGTGACGATAAAGACGGCTTCGACGTCCGGATCGGCGAGCACCATGTCGAACTCGGAGGTGGCATACCGGAAGCCGTGGCGGGCGCCCCGCGTAGCGGCGTGGAGACCGTGTCGGGAGCAGAGAACCTGGAACTTACATCGCTTCGTTCTCGCGAGAGTCGGGATCAGAGCCGACGTAGCAAAGTTGCCGGCACCGACCACACCGATAGCGATACCTCGCGTGCTCTGTCCCCTCCGGCCAGGCGGGCGCGGGACGGTGATTCTCCGCTCCACTGCCTCGGGGTCCGACACCCCCGGGTACTCGAGGAGCACGCCCATATAGGGCTCCGACGCCTCGGTCACAAGCTCGTACGCCTTGTCGTACTGCCCGATCTCGAACGTGTGGCTGGTGAGCCGTGACACGTCGAGGGCACCCTTGGCGATCTGGTTGACGGCGGCCTCGATGTTGCGTTGGGCGGTCCAGCGAACGTGAGCCAGCGGGTAGTCCCGGCCGCGTTCCTCGTACTCCTGATCGTAGCGGCCGGGGCCGTACGACGACGCGACGACGAGTTCGAGCTCCTTGTCGTAGAACGCCCGTCGTGGTACCCGAAGGCCCACGGCCCCAAGCGCCACGAGCCGCGCTCGTCGCCGAGCGATCTCGGCCGCCAGCTCTAACGGCTCGTTCGACACCGTAGCGGCCGTGAGCAGAACCGAATCGGCCCCATGCCCACCTGTCGCTTGCCCTACGACCCGGCGCAGATCCTCGCTCCCTGGGCTGGTGGCGCCTAGTGCGTGCGCTAGATTTCGTCTGCTCTCGTCGACGTCACTCGCTATTACGTGGCAACCGGAGCTCTGCAAGAGCATGACGGCGAGTTGCCCAACCACCCCGAGGCCAATGATCACCACCGTGGAGCCCAGGCTGACCGATGCGAGACGCAGGCCGTTGAGGGCGATTGCGGCGAGAACCGCGTACGCCGCTTGGTCCAGGGGAGTCCCCGCCGGTACTCTGGCGGCGAGATTCTCCGGCACGGCGGCGACCTCGGCGTGCGGCGCGGCACAGGCAACCAAGTCTCCGGGGCGGAGCGCGCCTACTCCCGAGCCCACCTCGAGTACCAGGCCCGCCGCCGAGTACCCCAGAGCTACGGGATCGGCAAGCCGCTCCCGTACCTGCCTGACCGCCTCGGCGATTCCCTCGGCCCGGACCTTCTGGAGCACACGCTTGACCTGATCCGGCCGTTCCAGAGCCTTCCCGAGAAGCGATCTTCCGGCCAACGTGATGATGCTGCGCTCCGTGCCGGCGGAAACGAGCGAGAACCGGTTCGAGACCAGGATCTCGAAGGGGCCGCAGGTCGGTGCCGGGAGGTGCTGCAGGACCGGGTCTCCGCCTTTGGCTGGCTGGACCACTTGCCGGATCATGCCGGCCCCCAAAGATTCGACGCGGAGAGCACCGCAGTATGAGTCTCGACGAGCACCTCGCGGGGAGCCGGAGGCGGGGCGCATAGAGCCGCGTTAGCGCGCTGAACGACTTGTCGCACTGTCATGCCTCGGAGGAAACAGGGTGGTGGGGCGGCGCGCGCGCAGCCGATAGCAGGGCGCCGAGCGATGAGTAGAGGGGAGCGATTGCGACCGCTGCGGGGCTCTTCGCGACCGCCGCATCGGGGCCGCCCAATGGAAAGCGATGGCGACTCGGCTCAGCCCGAACATGACCACGTAGGTAATCACGAGCTGGGCCAGCGCCGTACTGTGGCCCGCGGCGATGGCTTGGGTCATGATCATGGCTCCGAGAAGCATTCCGAGGGGATTGTGCTGATAGCGAAAAGCGCTAGCGGCCGTCCAGAAGATGCACAGCAGAGTAGCGAACAGCGATACGCCGACGATGGCACCGAGCCAGCCGAAGTTCATATAGAACTCGCCGGCGAGCGTGGGTGCGATCGCGTTCGAGAACCTCCCGGGAGCTAGCTGAGTTCCGCGACCCAGCTTGGCGGCAAACCATTGGCCCGGCGCGATGATCGGCTTGCCAGGCCAGATGGCCCGCGGGATGAAGACGTATATGAGGTACGACAGAGTAGAGCCTTGGTAGAAACCATCCTGTTGCACGACTCCGAAAACGGCGGTGAGCACGCCGAGATAATTGCTTCGAGCGACGAGAGTCAGCACGCTCTCGGTGGCGTGCCAGCGCTCGCTCTGGTAGCTGTAGACGACGTCCTCTACCCTCTTGGCACCGACCGATCCTCCCTGTCTGAGCTCTCCAATCGGGCCGTACACCAAGCCGATCAGAAGCAACGCTGCGACAGCGGTAGCAATCAGCCGGGCGCTCAGCGCCTTGCGTAGAACGACGGCGGCGAAGAACATGAAGAGGGGGTATGCGATCTCCCCACGCATGTAGCTGAAGAGGAGAGAGTGGAGTACGTCCGCGCCGAGCGCGAGGAAGAGCAGCCCCCGGGTCCACCGGGGGAACAAACGGTTCCTGCCGTACCAGTGCCACGCCATGAGAAAGATGAAGATCTCTGAACCGCGGGAGACGAGACCACCCACCGAGCCGAGAAACCCGACGTCGACGTGGGTGAGCCGTTGAATCCAGTGCGCCATGAGGAGAGCGAGGTAGAACTTCAGGGTCGACGAGGGAGACATCTCGAACCCGACCGTCGGGACACGGAAGGGAAGGCCCTGCCGCTGCAGTCGCGCGATTCGCGGATAGACGAGCAGGGGGACAAAAACCATGACCGCTGCGAGGATTTGACCCTCGAGGAGAAACCTGAAGTTGGTCCACTCGTCGAAGAAGGCTCCTTCGAACCGGGAGTGGAGCGTGAGTGGGGCGATCGTGTGCGCTAGGCCGATCCAGCAACCGGCGATGAGCGCGTAGATCGTCATCGGCGTCACGTTGCCGCGGCGGTAGTCGCGGCCGGCGTAGCTCGCCGACCCCATGAGCATGGCCAGCCCGATCATCGCCGGGAGTCCACCGACGATCCCGAGACCCAGGAGGACCAGGGCAAGGCCGAAGAACAAATCCCAGAAGGAGCCGCGTCTCATGTGGTCAGCTCTGGCGTTTTCAGGATGGTCCGTTCGTGAGCAAAGGGGCGTCCCGCAGGTCAACTGACGCTACCGTTGGCGCGAAGCTGCGGAGCCACATCTCGACGCACACTAGTGAGAAGACGAGGTACGACGCGTCGACCCTGCCCGCTTCATTGGCCACGATGAGATCCTCGACAGCCCGAGGGTCAAAGATCCCCCGGCAGCGCAGGGTCTCCTCGGAGAGCACGTCACGTACCATCTCCCGGAGATCCTGGCAGATCCACCGCCGTAGGGGCGCTCCGAATCCCGTCTTGGAGCGTCGGAGGATGCTCGCCGGAAGGATCGGCCTCATCGCCTCGCGAAAGATCGACTTCGTCTCGAAACCGGAGAGCTTGTGACGAGGAGGGAGCCGCACGGCGAACTCCGCCAGAGTTCGATCGAGCAGCGGCACCCGGACCTCGACCCCATGAGCCATCGCCATCTTGTCGGTGTAGTTGAGATTGTGGTCGGCGAGGAAGTGCTTCGCTTCGAGGTAGAGCATTCGATTGAGGGGCGCATGCTCGGTCGGAATCCGCTCCAGGCTTCGTTTCAGGACTGTCGCTGCCTGGTAGCCGCCCAGCTTTGCTCGAACGCCGTGGGTGTACAGCTTCCTCACCATACCGTCCTCGTGCCAGGCGAAGTAGGCCGGGAGACGCTCCTCGTCGTCGAGGCCGGCGTGCTGGAAAGCCTTGGCGAAACGGCGGGAGGGGGCGCCATTCCCGGGTGCGTGGCTAACCGATTTCGCCAGCAGGGCGCGCAACGGCCGCGGAAGCCATCGCCAGGTTGGCTCGAAGCACAGAGCGACGTGCCGTCGGTAGCCCGAGAAAATGTCGTCGCCGCCGGTCCCGGAAAGGAGCACCCTGTAGCCGTCGCTTCGCGCCCGCTCCGCGATCAGGTGGACGTTGATACAGGCGGGGTCGGCCTGGGGCTCGTCCAGGAGGTAGACCATACGCTCGGCGAAGCCGACGACCATGTCCGGGCTGACCTCGATCTCCACGAGATCGAGATCGAGATCGCGGGCCATCAGACGGGCGTAGGGTAGGTCGGCCTGGTTGGCGTCGGTCGGGCCTGCGTCGAGAGCCATCGTGTAGCAGCGCACCGGGCGACCGGAGGCCGATCTCATGGCCGCGACCACGGCGCTCGAGTCGAGGCCGCCCGAGAGAAACGCCCCGACCGGCACGTCGCTCATCAACTGACGCTCGACCGCGGCGCCGAGTAGTTCTCGGATTCGCTCGGCCTGCTCGGCGCGGCTCCCGGCTTCGCCCCCTAGGCCGTATGGGAGATCCCAGTAGGGGCGTTTGTGAACTCCTCGCTCGTCGGCGCTCAGCAGGAATCCGGGCTCGAGCTTGCGGACGTGCTGGAACAGGGTGTGGGGCGCCGCTGCCCATATCATCGTCAGGTGCTGATGGAGGGCCTCGAAGTCGAGCTCGCGCGAAATGCCTGGCAGCACGAGGAGGGCCTTGAGCTCGGAAGCGAAGGCTAGGGCACCGCTCGGGAGCTCGGCGTAGTAAAGGGGCTTGACCCCAAGATGATCACGTGCCAGGAGCAGGCGGCGGCGCCTCCCGTCCCACAACGCGAAGGCGAAGATACCGTCGAGGCGCTCGACGGCGGAGCAACCTTCTTCTTCGTAGAGATGGAGAACGACCTCACAGTCGGTTCGGCTCCGGAATCGATGCCCCTTGCTCTCGAGCTCGTCGCGTAGCTCTCGGAAGTTGTAGATCTCGCCGTTGAACGAGAGCCTAAGAGAGCCGTCTTCGTTCGCCATCGGTTGGCGGCCGGCCGGGCTGAGGTCGACGATGGCGAGGCGCCGGTGGGCCAGGCCGACCTGCTCGGCGGGGTCGAGCCAGTGCCCCTGGTCGTCCGGGCCACGGTGGGCTAGCCGTGCACTCATGGCCAGGAGGTGCTCCTCCGAAAACCCGCCGATGAAGCCCGTGATGCCGCACATGATCAGGCCAGCAGTGCGGCGAGAGTGTCGACGTGCCGGTCCCACGAGAAGCGCTCCCGCAGCGTGGTCGTGGGCACCGCCTCAACCTGGTGGGACGCCGACGGCCAGCGGCGCCAGAGCTCGACGAGGGCATCCGGCCGCTCGGGATCGACGAAGAGGGCGTGCTCCCCGCAGATTTCCCGGGCGTACGGGAGGTCGGCGGCGATCAGCGGCTTACCGAGCGCCAGCGCTTCCACCAGGGGGTGGCCGAAGGACTCGCAGCTCGACGGGAAGAGACAGGCATCGGCCGACTCGTAGAGCTCGAAGAGCCCGGCGCCGTACCTGGCTCCGGCCAGGACGAGGTGCCCCGAGGCGACGAGATCGTGCTCGTCGACGAGCGCCCGATCCCGAGCACCGACGGCGCGAGGTGGGTCCGCCAGGTCGGAGGTCACGATGACGCGGACGGGAAGGCCCTCCGCCTTGGCGGCCGCCAGGGCCCGAAGCACGTACCCGACGTTCTTCTGAAGCGTGTAGTGCATGACGTAGAGGAACGTCCATCGGCCGTCGCGTCGGCGCGGCGACGCTCCGTTCCCCCGCACCGGCGACAGGAAGGCCTCCTCGATGCCGTAGAGTGAGTGCCGCCCCTGCCCACCGAGGTGCGGATGCCGGGCTTCGACGAGCCGGCGCATGCTCTCGCTCGGATAGACGAGGGCCGTGGCCCGGGCGGCGGCCGCCACGACGAGCCTCTCCTGGAGGCGCAGAAGCAGGCGTCTCGCCGGCACCTCGCGGGCGACGAAGGCGCGATCGAAGTAGATCGCGTTGCGCAGCAGCACAACCGTTGGGCTCGGTTGAATCAGCGGGGCGAAGCTCCCCGAGCAGTAGAGAGCGTCGACCTTCTCGCGGGCCAGCCACACCGGCAGGACGAGCTGGTCGAAGACGAGGCGCCGCAGGGAGCCGGAGGCCGCCCAGGGCACGGTGCGCACTTCGACCCACGGGGGAAGCCCGACGTGATAGGTGCCGGGGGCCAGCACGGTGAGCGTCGTGTCGGTCCCCTCGAGCCGAGCCGCAAGTCGCGGGACGACCGCACCGAGATAGGTCAGCCCGCCCCCGATCTTGGCGCCGAGAGCGTGGATCCAGATCCTGCGGCTCACCCGCCGTCGCCCTCCTTGGTCGCTTCGACTGCCATCACCCGGCTGTAGACACCTCCCGATGTGGAGCCGCTCTCCACCAGGTCGACCACCAGCGGAAAGAGGCGGAGCACCCGCCAGAGCACGGCCCGCGCCGCCGATCGCAGGCCATGGACGGGCGGGGCGATCTCCCACGCCCGGATCGACGAGAAACCGGCGAGGCGCAGGGCGAGGGCGATGCTGCGGGGAGTGAAGATCGTCTCGTGGGTGAGATCGCCGAAGGCGACGGGGCCTGGTCGCAGCGCGGCGCCGTTCGGAGTCGTCAGGAGCACTCGCCCCTCTGGAGCCAGCGCGGCGTAGGCCAGGTCGAGCAGCTCGAGGCCCTCGTCGCGGTCGAGGTGCTCGATGACGTCGAGAGCCACGATGAGATCCGGCCCAGGACCTGGCGATAGGAGCCCCGGCGAGCCGGTAGCCCGAAGCGGCGAGCGACCTCGACCTGCTCGGCGGCGAGGTCGAAGCCCTCGACCTCGGGGATCCCTTTGCTCTGCGCCCAGAGCAGGAAGGCGCCCGGGCCGCAGCCGACCTCGAGCACGCGCCACGGGAGGCCGTCCTCGACGAGAGGCGCCAGGAGGCGATCGAAGGTGCGGGCGTGCCGCGCCAGGTCCTCGGCCGAAGGCTCGCCCTTGAAGACGGTGACGTAGCTCCCGTAGACGCGCTCGCGATAGGAGGGCGCCGCGGCCTCACGCCCCATCGAGGATCTCCGCGATCCGGCTGTCGAAGGCTCGGAGCGAGAACAGACGCTCGGCGCGCCAGCGCCCAGCCTCCCCCATCCGCGACCGCAACAGAGGATCGGCGAGCAGGGTAACGAGGGCTGAGTGGATCTCTTCCGCATCCCGCGGGTCGACGAGGATGCCCGTCTCCTCGTCAGCGACCACCTCCCGGCCGGCATCGAGCTTGCTGGCGATGCACGGCAGCCCGGCCGCCATCGCCTCGGCGAAGACGAGGCCGAAGCCTTCGCCTTCGCTGGGCATCGCATAGACGTCCGAGCTGGCGTACAGCGCGGCAAGCTCGCCGTCGCTGACGCCACCGGTGAGCCGGACCTCCCTAGCCACGCCGGCGTTCCGGGCCAGCTCCTCGAGCTCGGCCCGGCCGGCCCCATCGCCGACGATCCACAGTTCGGCTCCAGGGAAGCGGCGCAGCAGGCGCGGCCAGAGCTCGATGAGCTGTCTCTGGCCCTTGCGCATTCCCCGGCCCCAGAGGCGACCGACGACGAGGACGCGGGGCCGGTTGCCCCCACGCAGTTCAGCGAGCCGGCGCGTGTTGATGTCCAGCCGGCGAGCCGGCAGGTGGCACACGATCGCATCGATCTCCGAGAGGCGCGGGTGTATCGTGCGAAAGGTGTTTAGGGTGAAGGCGGAGATCGCGACCAGACGATCGGCCCCGGCAAGGCCCCAACGGGTGCGGGCTGGGAGTCTCCGCCAGACCTCGACACCGTGGAGAAAGCAGACCAGGCGGCCTCTTCCGAGGAGGGAGGCGAGCCGGGCTACGGGCGCGAGATCAGCGTGGGTGGCGAGCACGGTCGAGTTGCGCGCTGCCCGCAGATGGCGCATGGCAGCGAGCGAGAACCTGACCCGGGAGCCTCCTGCTGCCACCGCGCGTAACCCGTCGCCTCCCCAACCGTTGCCGGTGTCGGCGAAGGAGATCGCCACGCCTGCGAGCCTGGCTCTGCCGGTCGCGTCGAGGACCAGCCGGTTGAGGATCTCGATGCCGCCGTGACCATGGCGTGCCGCCGGCGACCGGGGCGCCACTTTGGAGGCAAGGAGGATCATAGGGGCTGCCGCCGGGGGACTCGGGGGCCGAGCCGCCGAAGGTTGTCAAGGGCATCTACTAGTCGCGTTGTTGGCACCTCGGCAGTCTGCTCCTCGCCGATGCTGCGGGAACCGCGAGCGAGGCGATTAGAGTACTCGCGATCCTCGACGAGCGAGCACAGAGCGGTGTGCAGTGCGGTGGTGTCCCCGACCGGAAAGACGATGCTGTTGACGCCGGCGCGCGCCGTATCGCTGGCGCCGACGCACCCCACGGCGTCGCTGACGACCACCGGTAGCCCCACCGCGGCCGCTTCGGTGACGACGAGCGGGTGGGGACGTCGATCGCTGGCGTTCCACGAGCCGGACTCACGCCTCTCAGCCATCGTTCGAGTATGGGGCTGCACTGCGGGGACGGTCGTCTTCATCCGGTCCGCGCCTTCGATTCAACTTGGTCCAGGGCCTCGACCAGGGCTCGCGCGGCCCTCTCCGGAGTCTGGGACTCCGCGATCTCCCAGGAGGCGGAAGACATGCGCTGGCGAGTTGCCGGCTCCAGGATCAGCCGCTCAAGCTGTGCCGCGAGATCGCACGGATCTCCGGCTCGGTGGACGAACGCATTGACGCCAGGGCGAGCGGAGCCCCCGAGACATCCCACCCGATCGCTCACCACGAGTGGCAGCCCGCAGGCCAGGGCCTCGGTGGCGGAGAGACCGTACGCCTCACGAGTCGAGGGGAGGACCAGGACATCAGCGCTCGCATAGTAGTGGGGAATCTCGGCCTGGTTCACGAATCCGGTCAGGATCGCCCAGTCGAGGGCTCGGTCGGCGATGAATCGTGCGATCCGCTCCCGGTCGGGGCCATCGCCGACGAGCAGGCACCACACGTCGTGCCCCTGTTGCCGGAGACGGATCGCCGCGGACAGGAGATCGAGTTGCCTCTTGTACGGCTGGTACTTGCCGACGTGAAGAGCGAGGAAGGCGTCCCTCGGAATCGAGTGTCGTTCCCTGATCTCGCCACGTGCCCCCTCGCGATCCGGCGCAGCCCGCCTCATACGCTCGATATCGATCGGAAATGGGCAGGGAAAGAGGCGTTCTGGTGGGAGGCCATAGTGGCGATGGTAGCCGTAGGCGGCATCACTCACGTAGAGCGCGCCGTCGAGTCGCCGGTAGAACGGGTTGAGGACGATCCGTTTTGCGATTCCCTTCCACCGCGGCGTCGGTGTCCTCGCGTTCGAGTCCGCGAACATCAGAGTACGGGCGCCATTCGATCGAGCCCAGCGAAGGGCGCGCCAGTTCGTCGGATGGGCGTAGCCGAAGATCAGGAGGTATCGGGGCTCGAACCGTGAGAGGAATTCGCAAACGGTAGGGTTGTCGAGTCGGCCACGGGCTCGGATCCGGGGAGGATCGAGAAACTCGTGCTCGTAGCCGCCGAGGAGGGGGATGTCCCACCGCAGCTGGCTCCCGAACCCGGGGTCGAAGTAGCGATCGAGGCCACGTCGTGAGCAGAAGAAGACGCGCTGTCGTATCTCCCCGAGGCGATGGACAGCCCGATGCCAAGCGACGAAGTACTGGATGGGGTGGCTGACGACAACGGCCAGCCGTGGCCTCTCCCGACCGTGGCACGGGGCACTGGCCATCAGCTACGACGTTCGACCTTCATTGCCTCGACAGCCATGACCCGACTGTAGACACCCCCCTGGCTCGAACCGCTCTCCACCAAGTCGACGAACAAGGGTGCTAGGCGCAAGAGTTGCCAGAGAAACCCGCGAACGCGCGAACGGAAGCGATCCCTTGGAGGGGCAACTTCCCGAATCTGGATCGCAGAGAAACCGGCAAGACGCAGGGCCACGGCGATGCTCCGAGGGGTGAACACCGTTTCATGAGTCAGATCGCCGAAGACTGTGGGGCCAGGGCGAAGCGCTGCTCCATTCGGCGTCGTCAGGAACAATCTTCCGTTGGGCGCGAGCACCGTATGGACCAGGTCAAGCAGCTCGAACACCTCGTCGCGGTCGAGGTGCTCGATGAGGTCGAGGGCGACGACGAGATCGGGCTCGGTCGAAAGAGATCCCAGGATCTCGCGGTACGAGCCCAGGCGAGCTGGAAGCCCAAACCGACGGGCAACCTCGACTTGCTCGACTGCGAGGTCGAACCCCTCGACGTGGGGGATTCCTTTCCGTCTGGCCCAAAAGAGGAACGTTCCCGGGCCGCAGCCCACCTCCACCACTCGTTCGGGGAGCCCCTTCTCGACGAGCGGCGCGAGGAGATGATCGAAAAAGCGGGCGTGGGCCTCTAGATCCTGCTCCGTCGGTTCTCCTTTGAACGCGCTCACGTAGCTGCGATACACGCGCTCGCGATAGGTGGGAGCAGCAGCGGAGTCATGTCCCATCGACGATCCCCATGCTCCACCACTCGCCTCCCAACCGCACCGCGGAAACGTTCCTGCCCCGGTTCACAGGTTCACCGAAGTGAAGATGCAGCGAGGCCGAGGGTCTGAAGAATGACTCGCACCCGGGCGTCGGTGGAGTAGTCGGACGCTAGCGATCGGGCACGGCCCTGGGCCGCGATCCGCATCCTTTCTTCGTCGTTTCCCAGAAAGTGCTGGACCTTTTGGGCTAGCTCATCACCGTCCGCGAAGCAGGCGCACTCCTCGCCCTCGCGAAAGAACTGGAGCAATTCGTCCGTCCTCTCGTGAAGCATCAATGTACCTGTCGCCGGAATCTGGAATGTACGGGAAGTCGTTCGATCGCCGCTGGATGCCCCGGTCCGAATCTCGCTGAGGAGGCCGAGTGCAATCCGGGAGCACGCCAAGACCTTCGTATACTCCAAGCCGAATACCGGTTGTCCTCGGACGAAGGGCTCTAGAATCTTCCCCCTGTTCGACCATTGGTCGCCCCAGATGGCGAGCTTCAGGTGCGGGAAGCGACTGATGAGCTCGGTGAGAATCCGCTCCTTCTTCGGCGACCACGTCCCGATGAAGCAGACATCGCTTTCATACCGCTCTCGCTCCTCGGCGGACGGCTGGATGGGAAAGTGGACTGCAGGATCGAATCCATGTGGGAGAAAGGTGGCATTCGCCACGCCTGCTTCGGCGAGATCACGCACCCCGAAGCTCTTGGCCGTAAAGACATGATCATAAAAGGGAAGGGTTCGAGGCAGGTAACGTCCATGCGCTCGAAAAGAGACGTCAGGATAAAAGCATGTGCAAATGACGCCGGATTGCCGCAAATCGGAAATGGCTCCAGGTGGTATCACCCGTCCTTTGAACGCAAAGAAAAGATGAGGCCTCAGGTGACTCGCCTCCAGACTGATGGCTTGCGCCAGCTCGCGAACGAACCAGTGCTCGAGGAGTCGCCTGACGAGACGCAGGGGGCGTGACCGCCAATATGCCGGGAAATACGCCTCTGCGGGCACGACCCGGACCGAATGTCCGAAACGCCGGAAGCCCTGGACGAATCCATGGCCGTCGCTGCCTTGCCATAGCTCGGCGACGGCGAGCACTCGCAGAGCCTGTGGGCTGCCAAGCTCTCGAGCGGCTTGGGTGGGTTCATGACGAAGATCGCGCATTCAAAGCGTCCCCAGTCCACTGCCGGAGGATCATTTCGGCCACGACCTTGCCGTAGAGAAGAGCTCCGGTGCGATTGTAGTGGTGATCGGGGAGCAGGACCTCGGGCCTTCCGAGGCGCCGCCACTCTCTCCTCCATGCCGCCGTCGGATCGAGATAGGGGAAGCCCCACTGTTCTGCCAGGAGCGCGTTTCGTCTCGAGAGCTCCGAGAACTGGGGAATCTCTTCGACCAGCGAGCGTCCCGGAGGAACGAAGATCAGCCACAGGGTGACGTGGTTTTTCTCGGAGAGTTGGGCGAGGCGCGTGACGAGCTCGTCGGAGGCGAGCAGGTCCTTGTGGAGGTCTGGAGGGGAGGAGCAGCCGACTCCCACCATGTCGGGATTGAGGATCGTCGAATCCTTCATGGCACTGCGAGAGAGGTGAGGGAGAGCGGAAAGCAGATAGGAGCGCTGGCGAAACCAGATGTAGGGCCTCGAATGGAAAACGATGCGTTGTCGTGGAGTTCCGGTGGGGTACCGCTCGAGACCCGCCCGACCGTTTTCGAACCGAAAACGAAACGGGTTGACGTACGTCGGGTCGCGATTGCCCTCGAGGTCGTTGTAAGAGTAGAAGACGAAGGCGTGATCCGGATCGAGGGGAAGAGCGTCGCGTTCGAATCGGACGAGGTTGTGACCCATGGTGTAGCTACCGACCCCGAAGTTCAGCACCTCGATCGCGGGATCGATCTGATAGCGGAGCTCGTCTTCGATGATGCTCACGAAAGAGTCTCCGACGGGTATTCCGGCGCCGAAGGTGAATGAGTCGCCGAGCGCGACGATGCGGGTGACCTCGGTGCTCTTCTCCGACACGACGTCCCGGTCCATGCGGAGGCCGAGATTGTTGATCCGGACGTGGTACTCGCCCCACCGGGAGCGCCGTGTCTCCGCTGTGTTCGGTCTCCACGCGATGTAGACGTCCCGATCGGGGACCATCGTTTTCCAAGCGAGAGATTGCGCGTCTGCCAGGAAAGCCCGGGCGATCAGCTCCCCACCGAGGAGCGTGATCAGCACTCCAGAGGCAAGACCAAGGATGCGAAAGATACCTTCACGGCTCATGGTGGACGCCGGAATGCGAAGGCCTTCCTGTCGGACCCCGAAAGACTCATGGGGGGCTAACGATGTCGTCGAGAATCTTCGCCAGCTGTCCTGCCTGGAACGCTCGCGAGTACCGGAGGATCCTACGGCCGTCGACGGCGGCGGCTGGAGCCGCGGCCTCGTCCTTCATGGCGGCCAGGCGCGTCAGATACGCGGCGATTTCTCGAGGGCTCGATAGCGTGACGCCTGCTCCAGTCTCCTCCACGAGTGCGTCGAGCAGACCGGCGTCTCCGGGCACGTTGAGGATCGGCCTACGGGCGCCGAGGTATTCGAAGACCTTCGCGGGGACAACGCCATGTCGCAGATGGTGGTTATGCCGCTGGGCGTCGCGGGCCGAAAGGGCGAGCAGGAGATCGGCGCCGAGCATGAGACGCAATGCCTCGCTGCGGGGGACGTATCCCGAGACGTCGGCGTGCTCGGCCAGGCCGGCCCGGCGAACCCTGTCGGAGACGAAACGATCGGCCAGTCCGCGATAGACGAAGAGAAGCCGAGGAGGTTCTCCCGGCTCGTGCGGGTCGCGACGCAGCGCGAGGGCCAGGCCCTCGAGGAAGACATCGAGATCCTGTTCCGGGATGATGTTCCCGAGGTATGTGATCGTGAGAGCGTCGCGGGAGCGGGCCGACTCGTGATCGAACTCCTCGGGATCGAAGCCATTGGGGATCGACCAGGACGGCTTTCCGAAGAGACAGCTGTCGGCATCCGCCAAGATTGGGTTGACGTTGATCGTGCCGGCTGCATGCTCCACGAGCCATCTGGCAAATGGTCTGTACATCGAGCGCAAGGGTTGCCGGAATGGTGCGAGGATCGGATCACGGAAGTCAACCAGCCAAGGTGTTCGATCAAGTCCGCAGAACCAGCGGGCAAGAAAGAGGCTCGCATCGGGAGAGTGTTCCGCGATCACGGCGTGGACGTGCTGGCGTGCGGCGATGGCGGCCGCTGCGGCCTCGGCGCAAGGTCGCCAGGCGCTCGAGTAGTCGCCGTCGAAGATCTTGACCGCGGTCACCATCTTGCGGAGATGGAGGCGGAGCCGGGATCGTGACGGAGTGGCGGTCAGATGGCGCCACAGGCGGTCGAGCGCCCCGTGGTGGGCCAGCGACGGCGTTGGAATGACCGCCGACTCGGCAGGCGGGGTGGCGTCGAGCGCCGCGGCGGCTCGTTCGCCGACGCGCTCGAGATCGCCCCACAACGCAGTCCCTCGCTCGTCCCGAGCACAGCAAAGCACGATCGCTCGCCAGCCGTGCTCAGGGAGGTACTTGGCGAAGGCGGCCGGGCGCTGGGCCCCGGCCGTCGACTCCCGGCGGTGGTACGGGGCACATTCGTGGGCAAAGACGAGTACCGTCTTCATCGCGTCGCGGCCTCGCCCAACGGCCTCTTCCAGGGGCGCCGGTCGGCGACTGCGGAAAGCAGTGACAGGAGCTTGGCGGCTTCCCGTCGGGGATCGAAGCGCTCGCTGATCGTGGTCCTCGCGTTGTGCCCGAGGCGCTTGGCGGCCTCCGGATTCGAGGCGATCGTCAGCAGGGCGCGGCAGAGCTCCTCAGGGTTCTCAGCTGGGACGAGCAGTCCGTTGTCGCCGTCATCGATCAGCTCCGCGTGCCCCCCAACGTCGGTGGCGACGACGGGGAGACCGACCGCCATGGCCTCCATTGTCGCGTTGGCGATTCCTTCCGAGCGGCTCGGCTGTACATAGAGATCGGCTGCCTGCAAGTGGGCCACTACGCGATCTTGGTCGACTGCACCCATGACCCGGACTCGCCCGGGAGCGGCCTTCAGGATCTGTCGAGCGAGAGGCGGCTCGACCACAGGACCGAGGAGGGTCAGGTCCCAGTCGTCGTGAAACCGAGAAAAATCCTCCCAGGCAGCAGCGAGCTCAGCGATGCCCTTGCGAGTCTCAACCGACCCACACATGAGTGCAAGACGACGATCGACAGGCGCGCCGATCCTGCGCTTGGCCAGCCTCCGATCAGCGCCTGGCTTGAAGACTTCGGTCGAGCAGCCGTTGTAGGCGACCTCGACCGGGCGCTCGATCTCTGGCGCCACACTGGCGGCACTCTTGGCCAGAGCCAGGGAGTTCGCGAGAACCATGTCGGCTTGCTCGAGGACTCTTCGCACAGATGGGTAGCAGTGGGGATTCGTGGTGAGCCACGTGCCAACGTCGCATCCCCTGGCGATCGCTGCGACCGGAATCCCATGGTCTCGAAGAACGAGCGCCGCCGTGCCTGCTGGCCACAGGAAGTGGGCGTAGACGACGTCCGGTGGCTCGTTCTTCGCTACGTCCGACGCCAGGGCTTCCGAGATCGCCGGCACGACGTCCTCCCCCTCCTCCCATCGGCGCTCGTAGAAGACAACGTCCACCGGAATCCCGTCGACCTGTTCGTTCCACCGCAGCAGGCCGAAATAGTAGTGGAGCCAAGAGCGGCGCAAGAGCCATCTCGGAAAGGCCGGCGGCCCCGGACGGAAGACGACGACCCGACACGACGCCCCCTGGGCGACGAGCTCGCGCACTTGGCGGTGAATGAAGATCCCGCTGTTCGGGTCACCAGGCTGCGGATAGTTTGGGGTGACGACGAGCACTCGGAGCGGCATATCTCTTGGGGAGGTGACGTGGGTGAAGGTTCAACCAGAGGCAGCGGTTCGAGGAGTCGAAGGGCCGGCGGAGCCCAGCCATCGCTCCAACTGGTAGATGGACCACAAGGCCGCTCGCCTCGGAACGCGCCAGGGGAGCTGTTGCTCCGTGTGTCGAATCCAGCGGTCGACGAGCCGCCCGTCCAGCACCTCTCGAAACCGTGTATCCGTGCTGCTCAAGGAGGCGAGCCGTTCTCGGGCCCGGCTGGCGAACTCCCAGGTGGGGACGGGCGGGTCGAAGCCGAGCTTCTCCTGGTCGAGCAGCTCGGGAGGCAACAGGCGCCGTGCGATCCGGCGCATCAGCAGCTTGCCGGATGTTCGATCCACCTGGAGAGCCGATGGGATGCGCCCAGCCAGCTCGACGACCCGATGATCGAGGAGAGGCACGCGCACCTCGAGCGAGACCGCCATGCTGGCGCTGTCGACCTTGGCGAGGATGTGGTCCGGCAGATAGGTCTTCAGGTCGAGGTACATGGCGCGAGAGATCGCGTCGCCGGAGGAGCGGTTCCAGATCTCGTCCATCCGTTCCTTCCACGGATCGAGCGAGACGCCGACGAGCTCCTCGGCCTCCTCGATCTCCATCGGGGAATCGTGGGTGATGAACCAGGTCCCCTCGTCCATGCCGCGTCGCCGAAACCGGGCACGGCCGCGAAGGCCCCGGGGGATCCGCGCCCCGAGCCGCTCGGGCAGGTTGCGTCTCGATCGAGATCGGAGACCCCGCAGCTGCCAGTAGCGAGGGTAGCCGCCGAACAGCTCGTCTCCCCCGTCTCCCGAGAGCGCCACGGTGACCTCCTCGCGTGCGGCGCGGCTCACCAGCCAGGCGTTGAGGATCGAGGGGCAGTTGAAGGGCATGTCGAAGTGGGCGAGACGGTCCCAATAGGCGGCGGAGTTCGTGGCCGTGCAATCGATCTGGTGATGGTCCGTGCCGTACCTTCTCGCCACTGCGAGCGCCTTGTGCCCCTCGCCACGGTCGGAGCCCGGGAGATCGATGGTGAAGGTGCGGATCGGCTCGGCGCTCGATCGGGCCATCAGCCCGACGACCGAGCTCGAGTCGATTCCCCCCGACAGGAACGCGCCGACCGGGACATCGGCGACCATGCGGCTGCGGACGGCCTCGGAGAGCAGCTCTTCGAGCTCCGCTTCGATCTCCACCGCTGATCTGTTGTCGTCGCCGGTGAACGGAGCGTCCCAGTACTGCCTGAGTACGGTCTCTCCAACCTCCCCTGAGGGGCCGAGCTCGATCGTCAGCAGGTGCCCCGGGGGGAGCGAACGGATCCCCTGAAAGATCGTCTGCGGTGTCGAGACGTACCCTTGGAGCAGATACTGCCCGATCGCCTCCTGATCCAGGCTCGGCCTGTGGGGAAGGGTCGCGAGCAGGGCCTTGATCTCCGAAGCGAAGAGCACCTCGCCGTTGCGGTGGGTCCAGAACAGAGGCTTGATCCCCAGCCTGTCCCGGGCGAGCGTCAGGCGCCGCCTCGCGCGATCGTGAATCGCGAAGGCGAACATGCCGTTGAGATCGGCGACGAGGTCCGGTCCCTTTTCTTCGTAGAGGTGGACCAGGATCTCGGTGTCGGTGTGGGAAAGGAACCTGTGGCCCTTCCCGAGGAGCCAGGCGCGAAGAGGCTCGGTGCCGTAGACCTCGCCGTTGTAGGTGATCCAGACGGTGCCGTCCTCGTTGGGCATAGGCTGACGGCCGCGAGGCGTGGGGTCGATGACGGCTAGTCGGCGGTGACCGAGACCGACGCCGGCGGCGATTTCGATCCCGGCCCCATCGGGGCCGCGGTGGGCGAGAGCGTCGGTCATGCACCTGAGTCGGGAGCCGAGGTCCGGATCTGCCGGGGCGACGAGCCCTGTGATTCCACACATGGGCTAGGCGGTCCCCGCGGCGGCGGCTCGGGCGTCGATGTCGTGCAGCGCCTCCACCAGGGCCGCGACGGTCCGGTCCACCAGGTGGCCCTCCATTGGGGCGTAGAGGGGGAGCGACAGTACCTCGCGTGCTGCCCGCTCGGTCACCAGAAGCGTTTGCTGGTCCGTTGCCAGGTGACGGTAGGCCGGTTGCAGGTGGAGGGGGATCGGGTAGTGGACTCCGGTAGCGACTCCCAGCCCGTTCATCCGCTCCCGTACCTCGTCTCGACGTGGTACGCGGACGACGAAGAGGTGATAGACGTGGCGGCAAGAGGGGGTCTCTGCGACCCTGGTGACCGCGTCGAGACCGCCGAGCGCGTCTGCATAGCGTCGAGCGAGAGTCCTTCGTTGGTCGTTCCAATCGGGGAGATGTCGCAGCTTGACTTCCAGGACCGCGGCCTGGATCGTGTCCATCCGCGAGTTGCGGGCCGCGAACTCGTGTTCGTATTTCGAGGTTCGACCGTGGTCGCGAGCCTTGGCGACACGGCTGGCGATCCTCGGGTCGTTGGTGACGACCGCCCCTGCGTCACCGAAGGCACCGAGGTTCTTGCCGGGATAGAAACTGAATGTGGCGGCGTCGCCCAGGGCCCCCGCCGGTCTGCCACGGTACGTGGCCCCGTGAGCCTGGGCCGCATCCTCGACCACCTTGATGCCTCGGGGCCGGGCGAGCTCGAGGAGGGGATCCATGTCGACGGTCTGCCCGTAGAGGTGCACGGGAACGATGGCACGCGTACGCGGGGTCAGGGCGGCCTCGACACTCTCGACGTCCATGAGAAGCGTGTCGCGCCGGACATCGACGAAGACGGGTCGCGCTCCGACCATCGAGATCGCCTCTGCGGTCGCGATGAACGTGTGGGCCACGGTAACGACCTCGTCGCCCGGCCCCACGCCGACAGCCTCGAGAGCGAGTGTCAATGCGTCGGTGCCGTTCCCGCAGGCCACGCAGTGCTCGACCCTGCACAGCCCCGCGAACGCCGCCTCGAACGCCTCGACCTCGGGTCCCTTGACGAACGAACAGCGGTCGAGAACCCGTCGGATCGCGGCGTCGATCTCGGCACGGATAGAGTCGTATTGCGTCCTGAGATCGACAAAGGGAATCCGTGGGTGATTCATCGACTCGTCGACCTGGAAGAGGGGTAAGGGATCAGATGCGAGCCTGGATAGCGCAGGTCTTCGACGCGACCGACGACCCGTGCGGGGTTACCAGCCACCACCGCGCCGGCTTCGACGTCCCGTGTGACGACGCTCCCAGCACCCACGAGGGCATTGACGCCGATCTCGATGCCCGGCAGGAGCGTGGCGTTGGCTCCGACCTTGGCCTGCGCGCGGATCACGACCCCCTCGAGCATGTCCTTCGTCGTTGACGAGAGAGGGAAGCGGGCGTTGGTCACGGCAACGCTCGGTCCCAGCCAGGCATCGTCCTCGAGGACGGAGAGCTCCGGGACGAAGACCTGCGAGTGGAGACGCACCCGGTTTCCGATCGTGACGCTGTGCTCGACGACCGATCCCGTTCCGATCGAGCAGTCGTCGCCGATCGCCGTCTTCTCGCGGATCAGCACGTGGTGACCCGTCTGGAGGCGGGCACCGATTCGGGTGCCAGCATAGATGACGGTGTGAGAGCGAATCACCGAGCCAGCGCCGATCGCCAGAGTCAGATCTCCGGGATCCCGGTCCCGCGGAGGGCGACCAAGGACCACGAAGTCGTCGACGACGACCCCTTCGGCCAGCTCGACGCCGGGGAAGATCGTGACGAGCTTGGTCATCTCTCTTCCCGCCCGAGGCGTACGTTTCTCGGCTTGTAGTGCAGCCGAACCTCGCCTCCGGTCGCCGCGGACTCATAGATCGCGTTGATCAGCTCGAGCGTGCGGCGCCCCGCCAGCCCGTCGAGCATGGAATGCTTCCCCGTTAGGATACATTCCGCGACGTCCTCGTAGAACGCTTGATGGCCGAAGCCGTAGACGTTCGGCGGGTAGACGCTCGATTCGAAGACGTCGTCGTCTTCTGGTCGGGAATCCACGAAGTTCCAGCTCCTTAGCTCGTTGACCGCGAATCCGCCGATCTCGACCGAGCCGAGCTCGCCGAGAATCGAGTGGCTTCCCTCGAGATCCGTCGGCCGCGTGGCCGTCGTCGCTTCGATGATGCCGAGGGCACCCGAGGTGAACCGGAGGATCGCCACTCCGGTGTCCTCCGTCTCGATGTCGACGAGGCGGGTTGCGGAGTAGGCTTGCACGCTCTCTACAGGCCCCATCATCCACTGCAGGAGGTCGATGTGATGGCTCGCCTGGTTGGCGAAGACGCCGCCGTCGTGGCGCCACGTGCCTCTCCATACGTCCTGGTCGTAGTAGCTCTGGTGGCGGCACCAGCGGACGCGGACGGTACCGAGCACGAGCTTCCCGAACCTGCCCGCGTCGAGCGCCTCGCGCAGGCGCACGACCGGGGGGTTGTAGCGGTTCTGTTTGACCACGAAGAGCCTCGTCTGATGGGCATCACAGGTCTCGATGAGCGCGTCGGTCGACTCGAGGGTCAGGGCGAGGGGCTTCTCGATCACCAGGGAGCTGACGTGGGGTGCGGCCTCGATGCCGATCTCGGCGTGACTCCCCGACTCGGTGAGGATCGAGACGAGGTCGAGCTCCTCGTTGTCGAGCATCTCTCGGTAGTCGGAGTAGCGGGCCGCGCTGCACTTCTCTCCCGCCAATACGAGCCGTTCGGGGGCGCGCTCGCAGATCGCCACGAGCTCGAGGCCCTCGATCCGCTCGATGACCGCCAGGTGCTTGGGCCAGATCCGGCCGCACCCCACGATCCCGACGCGGATGGCTCTCGAGCTCATCGCGGTCGCTCCGGGTACGACTCGGAGAGATCGACAAGGCTCGGATCCTGCAGCTTCGGCACCAACCCGTACCCCGATCTCAGAGTCACCTCGTGGCACCTCCAGAGAAGCTCCCGCGAGCACGTCGCAAGGGCCCGTCGGCGGAGAGCTGCTCCGTCGCTTCGCAGCTCCTCGACCATTGCGGCAACCCGATTTCGGAGGCGATCCGTGGTCCAGTCGTGGCCGAGGATCCAGCCGATCCGCTCCCGCTTGACGACCTGCGGGACCTCCCCGACCCCCTCATTGACGATCAGGCCGAGACCGCACGCCAGGTACTCGCCCACCTTGATCGGCGCCTGGAACCGGCGGTATCTCGAGGCGGGCTGGTAGAGGAGGAAGCCGAAATCACCAACGCTGAGCGCGGTCATCACCTCGTCGCGGCTGAGGGTCTCGTGGATCACGGCCGCCTCTGGGAGGTCGAGCTCCTGGCGCATCGAGTCGAGCCATTCGCGACCCAGCTCGTCGAGGTAGGTGAAGAGGACGAGGCGGGCCCGCGAATCGATTCGATGGGCCGCCGCCAGGATTTCGAGCATGAGGCGAGGAAGCCGCTCCGGGCCGAGGCGACCGGAGTAGACGAAGACCGGGGCGGTCTGGTCGATGCCCCATTCCTTCCGGAGGCAGGTCCGGCGATCCTCGTCGAAGCACGTCTCTTCGACGCAGCTCGGGACGACAGCGACCTGAGAGGGGTCGGCACCGAGCCGCTCGACGGCATACTGCCGGAGGCCCGGTGAGACGGCGAAGACGAAATCGGCCACCTGGACCGCCTCTCGTTCGATCTCGAGGGCCTTCTCATAGGAGGCTGCCACGGGCGGCGGAAGGCCCTCCGGCCAGCGATGGCCGAGCCGATGAATCGTCTCTTCCGCATGGGCACCGCGCAGATCGTAGACCACGCGCCCGAGACCGAGCCGCTCCCTGGCGCCGTGAGCGGTGATCGTCGCTGCCGGTCCTCGGCAGTGGAAGACGGGAAAGCGGCCCTTCAGTGCGACCGGGAGGAGGTGCAAGGCGAGCATTGCCGAGGGCGACCTGCGGCCGAGGCGAGAGACGAAGGGGAGAAGCGCGACCCGACCCTCAGGCCACATGCTGCGCAGGGTCGCCAGTGTCCGTCGCGCCCGCGGGGAAAGGGCCACCCGAGCAGCCTCGAGGAAGACGGCCCGCCCTCGCGGTTGGCTCGACATCGCGGCCTGAGCGCGAAGAGGCGCGATTACCTGAGACTCGATGACGCCCCCGTCCATCATCTCTGACTGGACGACGTAGATCAGCGCGATGTCGCGGTTCGCCGGTTCCATGATTCCGGAGAGAGGCAAGGGCGTTCGCTCCCGACTCGATCCATCTGCTCGAGGCACTCGCTGAGGACGACGAGTCGGAAGGTTTCGTTGAGATCACGCTGCAGGCCGACCGATCTGTCGCCCGGGATAGGGTCGCCGACCATC
Source organism: Thermoanaerobaculia bacterium (assembly GCA_035524895.1). Lineage (GTDB taxonomy): Bacteria > Acidobacteriota > Thermoanaerobaculia > Multivoradales > Multivoraceae > DATLFI01. Next base: position 27,467 of record DATLFI010000142.1, read on the forward strand.
CTCCGCCGGATCTCGTGATGGAGGTCATCGGCCCTTTCCGACAACCACGAAGAAAGTGGACCACCGAGCCATGAAGCGAAGGGAGGTTGGTATCCGAGCTTGTCCTGACGCCCGAGGATCTCGTCGGGGACGAGCGCCCTCATGGCGTCGCGGAGGACGACCTTCGACTGCCCCCCCGAGATCTTCGCCTGCGGCCCGAGGGCAAAGACGAACTCTCCCAGCCGGTGATCGAGAAAGGGCTGGCGAACCTCTCGCGACCACGCCATCGAGTTGCGGTCCCCGTAGCGGAGCAGCTCCTGGAGGTTGCCGTCGAGTGCGTCGGCGTAGAGCTTCCTCGTGAGGAGGTCGCGACGAGCTGCGGGGAGGGCCGGGGGAGGCTCGTCGGCGTGGAGCCGGAGCCACTCGCGGGACCAGGGGGCACCGGCGCCGGTGCCGTCGAGACCGCGGAGGACGTCGCGCGCACCTCGGTATCGCCGATGGAGCGACGGGGCGAGCC
>DATLFI010000143.1:0-6986 GCA_035524895.1 Thermoanaerobaculia bacterium
TCGCTGGTCAGCCGGCACTGCGGCAGCGATCTGGTCGACCACCGACATCATCGGCAAGGACGGCCGGCACCAGGTGGGCCGATGGTCGAGGAGCCAGGTATCGACGGCCGGGTCGAGAGTCTGGGAGCTCTCGGGCCTTGCCCCTTGGGTCTGTCGAAGCGAGCTCGAGGTCGTCGCTTCCGTGCTCGGCACGCTGCCATCGACCCGCGGCAGTGCGGCTCCGGAAACGGCTCGCGTGGTTTCCCAAGGGGTGCGTTCGCGTCGCGTCTCGGTGCTCGGGGGCGCGCCCGAGACGACGCGCATGCCCAGGTTGTCGGCGCTATAGATGCGCTTGCCGTCGCACCACAGCGAAGCACCAGCGGTCGCGACCACGGCGTTCTCTTCGCGGGTGACCGTCGTGACGTCGAGCGTGATGGCGATGCGTTGGTTCGCCGGCACGACCTGTCCGCGGTACTTCCAGGTGATCGGCACACCTGTTGCGAGCGGCTCGAACCGCGGTTCCGCGATCCCCTCCGCAGCGCCCGACTCGATGAGGAAGAACTGGAGGAGCTGCACCATCGCCTCGATGCCGAGCGAGCCGGGCTGCACCGGGTCCTGGAAGAAGTGCGCCTGGAAGTACCAGTCGCCGGCGTCGACGTCGCGCTCGGCGCGCAGGCGGCCGAGACCGGCGTCGCCGCCATCGGGCCAGTAGCCGGTGACGCGGTCGAGCATGCGCAGCTTGCCGCGCGCCAGGCGCAGGCTGCCGCCGAAGTAGCGCTCTGGCTCGTCCGCGAGCTCGACGACGCGGTCCGAAGGCGTGGCCAGCAGCGCTCGCTGTTCGTCCGTGGTCGGCAGTCCGACCTGGTGCGCGAGCGCTTCGCTGGGAAAGAATCCGAACACGGTCCGGAGGTCGAGCACGCGGCTTGCTCCGAGGAAGCCTTCGACCTCGAAGCCGACGATGATGGTGCTGCCCGAGCGTGAGATGTTGGTGAGCTTCACCCTCGTTCGCAGCGTGTTCACGTCGTCGGCGGCCGCGCCGGACGCCGCGACAGTGCCGTCGAGTACCTCCTGCAGCACCGTCGCGGTGCCGTCGAGGTTGCGGAAGCACAGCTCGGTGTCCACCGTGAGCGCCGAGCCGATGTAGCTCGCGAGCCAGCCGCAGGGCTGGAGCGCCGCCTCGAGCAGCACCGCCCAAGGCATGGTGCGCGCGCCGTTGTCGTCGAAGTACCAGGCATCGGGGCCGTCGACGGGCACGTCGTACTCGACTTCGACGGTCGAGCCGTTGGTCATCGCGCCAGGCTCACCGGTGACCGCGACGACCCGCGACAGGAAGTGGTACGGCGGACCGGGGAGGCGAGGCACTCTGCCGGGAGCGTCGAAGCGGCGGTACATCGGACCGAACGAGTGCGAGGGTCGGCCCCAGGCGCAGGCGAGCAGAGACGCGTAGTCGAGATCGAGCCCGTCCTCGGTCGCGGCGGAAGGCGCGATCCGCGCGACTCTCGTCGAGCGCCGGAAACCCGGGTGCTGGCGCGCGCGCTCGAGCTGCTCGTCGAGCAGGTGAGGCGAGCTCTCGAGCGGCCAAGAGGGCACGAGCTGGAGACCGACGCGGCGGGCGTGGAAGGCCTTGAGCCCGTCGACCGTGCACAGCACGTCGGCGTACACCGTCGGCAGCGGCCCAGCGACGATCTCCTCGACGAAGATCTCGTAGACCAGCTCCCGCGACTCCGGCGTCACCTGGCCGCGGCAACGCATCGGGATCGGCTCTCCGATCACGGGCTGGAAGCGCCAGCCGTCGCGCTGCAGCGTGAAGCCCATCGCGGCCATCGCGAACGACATCGCCTGGAGACATCCCTCGAACATCAGGGTGCCGGGCATGCAGGGGTCGTTCCTGAAGTGCCCGGCGAAGTACCACTTGTCGGGCGACACCGTCGACTCGGCTCGCAGGTAGCCGCGACCCCAAGGGCCGCCGCCCGAGTCGCCATCGAGCGCGAGCACGGGAACGCGATCGAGAAACAGCATGTCTTTCGACTGGATGGTCGGCGTGTCGGTGTGGGTCTTCGCGAGGTCGAAGCCATCGCCGAAGCACTCCCACAGCCGACCCTCGGCGAACGCGCGTACCTGCGACGCCTCGAAGGAGCGGCGGGCACAGACCACATCGGGCGGGTCGAGGCGTGCGTCCGATCGCGGCGCGACCTCCTCTGGCGACCAGAGAACGCCGGCGGAGGCGCGCAGCTCCTCGTCGGTGAAGAAGCCCGCTTGCCCTTCGCGCACGCGGATGCGCGGCCGGTCCGCGGTGTGGCAGTCGTAGTGGAAGAAGAACAGCCGGATGCCGTCCTGCTCCGCGTGGCCGTCGACGCGGATCTCGTAGGCCAGCGTTTCGCCGGGGCGAGGCAGGTCGTCGAGGTAGGTCAGCTCGCAGCCGAGCAGCCGGTAGACACGCTCGCCCCGGTTGAGCAGGTCCGCGCCCATGTACGAGATCAACATCAGGTCGGCCTGGCCCGCCTCGATCATCACGCCGGCCGGCATACGACCGCGGTGCAGGTACCAGGAGTCGGCGCGCACGTCGGTCTCTGTCCAGATGGTGCCGGTGCCGCGAACGCCGGGCTCGGCGTCGAGGCCGGTGACCCGGTCGGCGAGCAGCAGCGGCGGCTCTGGCATGCGCACCTGGCGCGCGTAGGCGTCTTGGGCCGCGAAGTGCGGACCGAAGATCTCGGAGATCCGTCCCGAGGCGTGGACCTCGAGCTGTGCGCGGTCGAACGACGGGCCGCGATCGCGCTCGGCCGTCGCGGGTCGCGGACCGTCCGGTCGCGCTGCGGGCGCTTCGGAGATGGTCTCTGGCATCGCGGCCGGCACCGCCGCGGCCCCGATCAGTTCGAGAGAATCCAAAGACGGGTCGCGTACCTGTGGTTCAGGCGCGGCAGGCCCAGGCCCGGGGTAACGGCCGGGGTAACGCCCGGCGAGGAACCGTGTGTGCGCGCGCGCCTGGTGTTCGACGAACTCGCGGTGCACGCGGCGAACGCGGTCGAGCTGCGCCTGCCAAGGCTCCCGGTCCGCTACTGGCAGGGCCCCCGCCGGCGGCTGCGCCGGCGTGAAGGGGAGGATCTGGGCAGCCGGCGCGGCAGCGACGAGCGGCGGAGTCACAACGTTTGCCGGGGAGCGCGGCGTCGACAGCGGCAGCCTGGCCTCGCCGAAGACCGAGGGCAATCGCGGGGCCGGCGCCATGTGCTCGGTACTCGCGGCTGGCAGGCGCGGCAAGCGCACCGGCGGAGGGTGTCCCGGCAGCCGCAGGAGCTGTCGTGGATTCCTGGTGTGGTACGCACCAGCTGTGTCTGCAGCGCCGTCGTCGCGCCTCGCCGTCAGGTACGTGCCGAGCGCTTGCTCCACGGAGCGAGTATCGAGCGCGACGCCCGCGGCCAACAGCGCTGCGACCGCTTCGAGCACCGGCTCGAGGCCGTGGCTCGGGCCAAGCGCTTGATCGCGGGGCTCTCGCGGCTCTCGCGGCTCAGGGCGGGGGCCGCGGTCGAGCGCCACGATCACGCAGCCCGCGGCTCGCTCGCCGAGGATCTCGCGGATCCAGCCGGAGCAGGCACCCTGTGGGCCGTGCTCGACGAACACCCTCACGCCGTCTCGCCAGGCGTTCTCGATCACACGCGGAAAGTCGAGCGTGTCGACGGCTTGGCCGAGGATCGCCTGGGCGCAGCTCTCGGTGCTCGGCTCGTACGCGTCGTCGCGGCCCGCGGAGTAGAAGCGAAACGTGGGTACCGGAGTCACGCCACGGCGATGGATCCGTAGCCAGGGCTCGCGGAAGGCCTCGACCTCCGGCACATGGCAGGCGAGGTCGTACTCGAGGCGGTGGCATCGCTGCCGCCCGATCGCTTCGACCACCCGCTCTGCGGCGGCCGCGTCGCCCGCGATCACGCAGTTGCGCGGGCTGTGAAGGATGGCGAGGTGGAGCCGCTGCTCGCCGCGCAGCAGGGCGCGCACGCGGTCGACGTCGGCGAGCACGTTCCACACGGCCCAATCGACGACGGTCCGGTCGTCACCTGCCGCGAGCCCCCAGGCCCGCGCTACCGCCTCGTAGCGGCCGCCGAGTGCCCGGTCGAACAGCCCCTCGTGTTCGATGTCGCGGCGCATCGCCTCGATGTCGGTCCACACCCCCAGCGCGAAGAGCGCGGTGCTCTCGCCCGACGAGTAACCGATGGCCGCGTCGGGGCAGAGATCGAGGAGGCCGAGCGTGAGCTCGGAGTGGAGGCGGCAGATAGCCGAAGCCCCCCAGAGTCGCTCGGAGTTACTGGGTGTCGGCGCGGGCGCATCGGCCGGATCAGCGCGATCGCGGGACCGGAACGCCCAGCGCAGGCTCGGTTCCAGGTCGCCGAAGCGGTCATCGACCCGCTCGCCGAGCTCAGGCAGCACACGCAGCAGGTCGCGTCCCATCCCGGGGTACGCAGTCCCGGCCGAGGCGAACACCAGGGCGAGCTCGCCCACGACGGGAGCAGAGCGAAAGTGCACGCCCTCTCCGGCCGGGGCGCCGTCCCTGAGGTGACGGCGTGCGCGCTCGACGCGCCTCGCCAGAGTCGGCGCATCCCCGGCGGCGACGACCAGCCGCGCTAGAGCGCGCGCTTGCTCCGACGGTGCGTCGGCGCTCCGGCCGGCCTCGAGCGCGGCCAGCACCTCGGCGGCGTCGGCGCCTTCGTAGACATGAAAGAAGCCGTGTGGCTTCTTCGCTCTTGGCGATCGCTCCGATACCGCAAGCGTTGCTCCATGCGGTGAGCGGTGCTCGACGAGCCTCCAGCCCGGAGCCGTGGCGGTGCCCGACATCGGCCGCGCTCGCACCGTCGCGGTACGCGGGCGCTCGCCAAGCCAGGGCATGCCGTCGGGCAGGATGCGATGGCGCAGGCACAGTGCCGCCGCGACGAGGTGCAACAGACCGGAGGCCGCGTGCGCGTGACCGAACCTCGGGGTCAGGGAAACCTGGTCGGGATCGGGACCCCACTCGCCCGCCACCGGGTTTTCCGTGGACGGCTCCACCAGCGCGTAGATTCGGTCGCCGTTACGGAGCGCGTCGTCGAGCCGCCGGAGCACGATCGCGACGGCGGCGTCACCGGGGACATGCTTCCCTACCGGCAGGCACGCGCGGGCCGCGCTCTGGTGCACGGGCTCGCAGCACAGGTCCACGGCGCCGACCAAGGCCGCGTCGAGCGCGCCGGTACGCAGAGCCCGGCAGGCCAGCTCCAGCGCGCGCAGTCCGGACGCCTCCTCAGCCGACACGGTGCAGCTCGCGCCGGCGACGTCGAGTCGGCGGTTGAGACGGTTGGCGACGATGTTCGGCATGGTGCCGACCACTCCCGCCGACTCGAGCGCGGGCACCACGTCGTCGCGCGCTCCAGGCAGCGCGCCGAGCGCGCCGGGATCGAGCCCACCTTCGACGCCGCCCTCGAGTAGCATCGCCAACCGCCATCGCGCGCCGTAGCGCGCAACCTCCGCATCGACCGCCATCCCGACGAAGACCCCGGTGCTCTCGCGCGGCAGAGCCGCGACGTCGGCGGCGGCCTGGCAGCCGGCGTCCAGGAGCACGAGCTGTTGCGCGAGCGTTCGGCGTAGATCGCTCGGCGGCACGCCGGCGGACGCCACGTCCACCTCGAAGGACTCGATCGGTGCCGCGAGCGCCTCGCCGCCCGCCGCGATCCTGACGGGTCGCACCAGCGTCTCTCCGTCCAACAGGGCCGCCGTGAAGCACCGGCTGTCAGGACACCCCGCTGCCACGACACCTACGCCGACGATGGCGATCGCGCGCGGCGCATCGCGCCGCACCGCAGCGCTTCCAGAGACCCGAGCACCTCGGCCATGCGAGGCCGAGGCTACGCGCTCGCCACGCCACTCCTCGACGATCAGGTGGGCGTTGTTGCCCCCGAACCCGAAGGCCGATACGCCCGCGCGCCGAGGCTGGTCGGAGCAACGCTCCCACGGCTCCGCGCGCTCGAGCAAGCGGAAGCGCGTGGCTGCGAGCGCGTCGATCGGCCGCTCGACATGCAGGGTGGGCGGACGCACGCCGGCCCGCATCGCCTCGAGCACCTTGATCAGGCCGGCGACTCCGGCCGCGGTGATCGGATGGCCGAGGTTCGACTTGAGCGAGCCGATCGGGATCGGAGGGTCGGCGGCGTCGAGCGCGTCGCCGAGGACGGCCTGCAAGCTGCGCAGCTCGGTGGCATCTCCTACCTGCGTGCCCGTGGCGTGACACTCGAGCAGGCCGATGGTCGCAGGCGCGATGCTCGACTGCCGGTAGGCAGCCCGGATCGCGCGTTCCTGCCCCTCGGTCGACGGCACCAGGAAGCCCTTGCCACGCCCGTCGTTGGCGAGGCCGACGCCGCGGATCACGCCGTGGATGCGATGGCCGTGACGGAGGGCGTCCTCGAGCCGTTCGAGCGCGACGAAGGCTGCACCCTCCGCTGGGACCAGCCCGTCTGCCTCGGCATGGAACGGCCGGCTGCGGCCCGATGCGCTCAACGCTCCGAGCGCCGAGAAACCGATGTGGATGAACAGGTCGTCGGCGCAGTTCACGGCGCCGGCGAGCATCACGTCGGCTCGCCCTTCGTGCAGCGTGTCGCACGCGTAACGGATCGCGTAGAGCGAGCTCGCGCAGGCGGCGTCGAGCGCGAAGGCACCCGCGTCGAGACCGAGCGCGCGCTCGAGCAGTAGCGCCGGCAGCCCCGAGCCGAAGCGGTGGCGCGGATCGGGTCGATCGGCGCGTTCCGACCAGACGGCCTCCGCGTACCGGGCCATTCCGGCGGATGGGAACGAGAGGTTGCCGAGGACGGCGCCGGCCCGGGAGAGCGCACCAGTACCCATCCCGGCATCGGCGAGGGCCGCGCGCGCGGTGTGGAGGGTCCAGAGGAACAGGGGATCGAGACCGACGAGCTCCTCGGGCGGGACGAGGAAGCCGCGCGGGTCGAACACCTCGTCGAACCCCAGCACAGAGCCGCCGCGGTCGGACCAGGTCCGATCGGGCT
>DATLFI010000144.1:0-3543 GCA_035524895.1 Thermoanaerobaculia bacterium
CCCGCCGAGCAGGAAAACTCGCCTCAGCGGCGCGGGTCGCATCCCGAGCGCCGCGAGAACGCCCACGTCCCGCATCTTCTCGCGCACCAGCACCACCAGGGTCGCGCCGACATTGAACGTGGAAACCACGACGATCAAGCCCAGCACGAGGAAGAGCGCCCACTTCTGGAGGCGCAGCGCCGTGAACAGCCCCGGGTTGCTCTGCCGCCAGTCGTGCACCAGATAGTGCTCGCCGAGCAGGTCTTCAGCCTGCTGCCGCACCCGTTCGACCTGGCTCGGCTGCCGCACCGCCACCTCCCATAGGCCGGCACCCACGCCCAGCGATTCGACCAGCCCGCGGTCGACTACGACATAGGTCTGGTCGAACTGCGAGAAGCCGGTTGCGAAGGTGCCCGCGACGCGCAGCGAGCGGTAGCGGAACGCCGAGCCGCCGCCGAAACCCAGGGCCACCAGACGCAGACGGTCGCCCTCCACCGCACCCAGCCGGCGCGCGAGATCCACGCCGAGCAGCGCCCCCACGACTCCGTCCTCGCCGGCGCCGAGCTCGGCGGCAGTCCCACCGAAGCGACCGCGACCGGGTTCCACCCCGCGCAGCGTGACGTCCAGGCCCGATGGATACCTCGGTGACCGGACCGAACCCTGCGCGAAGACGGCGTAGGTGACGCCCTCCACCTCGGGGAGCGCCTCGAGCTGCCGCGGATCGGGAGCCGTCTCGTCCCCGCTGGAAGGGGTGACGATGATCGCGCCGCTGTCGAGCATCTTGCCTTGAAGGTCCTCGGTGTAGCCGTTCATCAGCGACATCGCTACCACCATCGCGGCGGTGCCGAGCCCCGCGGAGCCCAGAGCTGCTACCGCGGTGCCGGTCAGCAGCCCGCTGCGCCGGCCCCGTAGGTAGCGCCAGGCGATGCTGGCCGGCAACCCGAGCCGAGTCGACACGGTGGCTGGTCTCAGGCGCGGCGCTCGCGAACTGCGGCGAGAAAGTCGCCGAACAGGCGCGCAGCGTCGTGCGGGCCGGGTGCCGCCTCGGGGTGGTACTGCACGGAAAACACCGGCTTGCCGACGGTGCGCAGCCCCTCGACCGTGCCGTCGTTGAGGTTGAGGCCGGTGATACGGCAGCTTGCGGGGATCGATTCGGGGTCGATGGCAAAGCCGTGGTTCTGGCTGGTGATCGACACGACGCCGGTCTCCACGTCGCGCACTGGCTGGTTGCCGCCATGGTGTCCGAACTTGAGCTTGAAGGTCCGTGCCCCCAACGCCAGTCCGACCAGCTGGTGGCCGAGGCAGATGCCGAAGAGCGGAAGCTCGGAGTCGTGCAGGTCTCGCACGGTGCCGACGATGTCGTGCAGTGGCTCCGGGTCGCCCGGACCGTTCGACAGCACCACGCCGTCGACATCGAGATCCAGGCAGGTCGCCGCGGGCGTGCGCGCGGGCAGCACGTAGACCCTGGCGCCCAGGGCGGCGAGCGACCGCATGATGTTGCGCTTGGCACCGTAGTCGTACACCGCGATCCGATACCTCTCGTCGCCCGCCGGCGCCACTTCGTAGGGCTCGGCACAGGTCACCTCGTCGACCAGGGCCCGGCCGACCATCGACGGAAAGGCCTCGACCTCGCGTCGTAGCGCATCGAGCCCCGCGTCGGCCGGCGCAATCACGCCCCGCATGGCACCGTCCACGCGCAGCCTGCGGACCAGAGCGCGCGTGTCGATTCGGTCGAGGGCCGGGATCCCGTGCCGCTGGAGGTAGTCGACGAGCGGCTGATCGCTCCGTCCCGAGGGCACCGCGGTGAACTCGCGCGCGACGAAGCCTTCGACCCACGGGCGCGCCGATTCCTCGGCCTCGGCGTACACCCCGTAGTTGCCGATGTGCGGCTGCGTCATCACCACGACTTGGCCGCGGTACGACGGGTCTGTGAGCACCTCCTGGTACCCGGTCATGGCGGTGTTGAACACCACCTCGCCGCACCGCCTACCACGCGAGACCAGCCGGCCCGCGAAGCAGGAGCCGTCCTCGAGCAGGAGCACGCCTTCTTCGAAGTTCGGGAGCATGGGTGGCGCGCGAGGAGGGGCGGGAAGGAGCTCGGCTGCCGCTTCGGGCTCGGTCCACCGCTGCCGAAGTTGCCGCGACCGGACCGCCTTGGCATCATAGCGAGGATCTCCCTTGCCCCTCGAGGTACCCCTCCCATGCTCCAGACCCCAACGAGCCTCCGTTCCGTGTGCTCGCTGCTCCGCCACGGCTTGGCTGTCGCCGCGATCTTCCTGGGAGCAGCGCTGCCAGCCCAGGCCTACCGCGTGATCTTCCAGGATGGCTCGAGCCTGATGGCATCCGAGCCTTACGAAGTGCAGGGAGATCTCGTGATCATCACCTTGGAGAGCGGCACGCGGACGACCGTGCCCCTGGCAGAGATCGACGTCCCTCGCACCGAGGAGATGAACCGCACCTCGGCATCCAGCTCGGCCGTGCTGATCGAGGGCCGATCGGAGCGACCGCTGGAGCTGGGTGGGGGTCCGGCAGGCACGCCGCGCACCCTGCGCGACCTGATCCTCGAACGTCAGCAATCCGGCGAGACACCGGCGGCCGAGGCCGCGAGGGCCACCGAGCAGCGTCCGCTGCGCGTGCGCACGACCGCCGCCGGCTTCAACGACCTCGCGTCGCTGCAGCGGCGGCCGCTCGACGCGGACGTCGCGGGTGCCCTGACCACCCGTCTGCGAGCGAAGGGCCTCATTCGTTTTCAGCTCTTCGCCGGCACCGCACCCGACCGGGCACTGGTCGAGGTGACCACCGACGACCGAGGGCAGGTATTCGCTGCGCTCGAGGCGACGAGCGCGGCGTTGGTCGAGCTGCACGAGGCCGGCGGACGCGGGCTCGTGCTGGAGCTGCTGCTCCACAGCTCCCAGCGCTCGCCTGCGGGCATGTTCACCCTCTCGTTCGACAACGCCGCTCTGCTGGTGAAGGATCGCTTGGAGCCCGGCGACTTCTTCGTGCAGTTCGTGGAGTTCTAAGGCGCAGAACCCACGCCTACGAAGGCAACGTTTCGTCGCCAGCGCCCGGAAGTCCGAGATACTCCTCGACCGAGAGGCCCACCCGCCTCTCGAATCGCTGCGCGTAGCTCGCGACCGCGCCGACCTGCTCGTCGAGGAAGATCCTCTCGACGCGGCTCATTGGCACGAACATGGTGGTGAGCCCGAGGAGTGACGCCTCCGAGCTGGCGACCTGCGCCAGCCAGTCGTCGAACGTCGAGACGTTCAGCGCGCGCAGCAGAACGCCCATCTGCTGGAGCTCGAGCAGCACACCCCAGAACTTCTCGGTCGGACCCTGGAGGTGGAGGATCACGAAGCTACCTGGACCCACGGCCGACCTCCGCTTGCTTCCCGTGACCGGACGCCGGCTGCGACACCTCGAGCAGCACGCCGCCGCTCGAGCGGGGGTGGAGGAACTGCACGAGCGAGCCTTCCGCGCCAGGGCCCGGCGCGCCGCGCACCAGCTCGAACCCGCCCGCGCGCAGCGCCTGATCCGCCGCGAGCACGTCGCCCGAGCGCAGACAGA
>DATLFI010000145.1:0-2868 GCA_035524895.1 Thermoanaerobaculia bacterium
CAGGGCAGGGATTCGGACGGTTGTGTCGTGCGGCCGAGTCGGCTCGCTTGTCATGCCGCTCCACACACCCCAGGGTGGCGAAAGAGTCACGATTCTGCGACCGCGTTGCCGCGGTACGCAAATCAATCTCGGTTCCTGCCGGAACCGTGACTGGAGGGTCGAGAAGAGCCGAACCGCGACTTTCTAGTGCCTTGATTGAGAGAGCGTTGGCTCAACCTAGGCGACCGTGACACCTGCTCTAAGTGCTAGGTCCCACCGATCTTCCTTGCGAGGCGAATCGCGTCGTCGATGTCTCCTCGCTTTATCGCGATCATCACTCGGAGGTCGTCGGCGCTCTCGCCGAGCTCATCGCAGATCATTTCGGCCCGATCCAGATGCCCTTCCACGAGGAGGACTCCGGCCTGCTCGTAGAGATCTTCCGGTAGTTCATTCGCGGGGCCTGTCCAAGTTGCGGACTCGGCGAGCCCGTCGAGCTGCTGCCGGTAGTCCTCGAGCAACTCATGCTCCTCGTCTTCGCGCTCGGCCTGTCGTTCCGCTTCGACGTCAGCCAGCCACGCTTCGGCGCGGGCCAGGAAGTATTCGTTGAGCATCGGGTAGAAGGCCGAGGTAACCGTCGCGAAGGCCGCGATCTCGGTCGGGCCTTCGATCCACGCCTCCTCGTGCAGGAGGAACTCGAGGTGCGAGTCGACAAGGCCCCCGGGGTGCGCCTCCTCTTCTCGTTCGGACGTGTCGATCAGGTCGATCAGCTCGGCGAGTGTCAGGGGTTGGTCCGAAGTCTCGGGCGATACCCGATACGTGACTCCCTCGTGCCAGTACTCGTCCACAACACGAAAGTGAATGCGATCCTCTCTGCGGCGGAGCGCGCGCACCTGGCAGATGTCTCCCGTGACGGACGCGAGCTCGATGCGGACGATTTCGACCTCGTCTGCGTTGGCGTCGGGGAGGAACTCACCACCAAGGTTTCGGGGATGCAAGCTCCCCCATAAGTCTCTTCCCGGCTCGCCGATGTCCGGTCGAAGCAGGAAGTCACCGGCATCCTCTGGCGCGGTTGGATCAGGTTCGTCCAGAAGATGTCGAGCGACATCGCGGCGCACTGTCCCTTTGACCTCAGAGAGGACGGTCTCTTCGGTGGGTAGGTAAGGCCAGTATGTATCTGGTCGAAACGCGAAACCGAAGCGCTCATCGCCCGGGAAGCGCCTCACGGGCTTTCCCAGCGAGCTGGTTTCACCATCGCCGCTCATGGGTCTCCACGCTCAGTTCCATCGAATGTCGTCCGTTCCTACAACAGCGCTCTCCGTGTCTCCGGCTCGGACTGGCAATCCGCCCGAAAAGCGCGCTGGCCTCGGTTAGCAGGCCTCCGGTGCTGGGCGTGCACACGACTACCGGCTGACGCTCCGGGAGAAGGGGAAACAAGCCCGACCGCAACTGCGCCGACGCTTGTGCGCGAGCATCCTCAGGTGCTCGCACGTTCCCCTCGTGCCTGCCATAGTGGCGCCAGGACGCCCCGCCAGCGTGATCAGTCCTCGTCTACGCGACCATGGCGCTGGCAGATGGTTTCGCGGTACCCGACCCTCTCCCCGTCGGCCAGGAGATCGATGTAGCGAACGCTGATCTTGCACTCGCGGCACTGGAACCAGTACGAGGCGACGCGGCCCTCAGAGGGGTCAATGTCGGTGGAGCCACAGCAGGAGCAGGCCGCTCCCTCGGGCAGTGGCTCGACGTAGTTCTTGGCGAGGCGACGAGCGACCGTGCGCTCGGGCACCGCATCGCTCAGCGTCGAGGGCCTGCGCCGAGAGCTCTCGGAGCTATCGCTCGAGGTCAACGGGTAGGTCAGCGTGCCGGCGGCGACCCTGATCTCTGTCTCGTGGAAGCGCCCTCCCTCCTCGAATAGCCGGTCCGAGAAGCGTGAGACGAACGTACCTTCCGCGATGTGGAAGCCGGCACCGTCGCCGAGCGGGCGGCCAATCGCCTTCTCCCAGCGTTTGACCTGATCGGCGTACGCCCAGCGGGCAGCAGCGATCGTCCACTGCCAGACGAGCTCTCCTCCCGCCTCGCGCTTTCGCCAGACGCCGGGCGACTGCTCGACGAAGAGGATCTCGTCGGCGAACATGTCGTAGCGGGCCGCGTTGGCCTGAAGATCGTCGGGGCGGAGGACAGGAGCCAGCTGCCGGTAGACCTCGTTCTGGTTCGCCAAGCCGCCCGTGAGCGTGCGCGCGAAGGCATAGCCGAGAGCGAAGCAGGCCTCGCTGAGGCGCCCGCCTGCGGGTGTGCACGCGCGGACGCGCTCTTCCAGAAGCTCACGGTTGGCGGGGTTGACCGTCCCCTGTATCTCGCGAAGGGCAGACGGATCGATCGCGCGCAGACAGTCTGCGCGGACGAGCTTCGGCCGGCGCTCGAGGAACTCGTTCCACCAACGAGCCGTCGCCTCGAGCATCGGGCCGTCGTAGAGCTCGTCGAGTTCACCGTGCAGGCCGGTGAGGCTGATCTTCGGCGTCCGCCGGTATCGGGCACGCAGCCAGAGAACTTCCACGGCCGAGACGGTAGCTCGCCGCGAAGTCGGTAAGTGCCGCCATTCTTCTCGGCGCGGATCGGCTGCCAGGTGTATCAACCCGTCTGGGGCACGAACCTCGCCGCTCTGTGCCTGCGGAAATAGCGCTCTCCGGACTCGGCCACCCGCGCCGCACGGATTCTCAGCCTAGAGCCAACGCGAGCCTGGCGACGAACACGACCGACCGGAGCCGGGGCTACCTTCTGGCTGATGGATGGAACGGCACGGATCATCCGAGCGCTGGCGGAAAACACTCACGCGCAGATGCTCGAGACGGGCTACGCGGGGTTCTTCGAGGAGTCCTTCGACGAGTACGCCAA
>DATLFI010000146.1:0-9593 GCA_035524895.1 Thermoanaerobaculia bacterium
GGGCAGCTTGCCTGCACCGACGTCGCCGCTGCGCGGCTCTGGTAGGGGGCGGCGTGGGGCCGTCTGCGGTGTTGCGCTCGCGAAGCGTGTGACCCAGCATCGCCACCGCTCGCGCGCCAACGCCGAGCCGCCGGTAGAGCCTCTGCAGGCGAAGGACCTTCCCCGCGCACCGCATGAGCATCCGGCCCCACGGCGCTCCCAACGCAGCCCACGGGGGTTCCACCACGGGCTGCTAGGCTCGATCGACACCCGGAGAGCGCCGTGAGCAGCTACCGACTCGGAGAGCTGGCAGCTGAGGTGGGTGGGGAGGTGCGGGGCAACCCAGAGCGATTGGTGGTGGGCTTGCGTCCGCTCGAGCTCGCCGGCCCCGAGGACCTGTCCTTCCTGACCAACCCGAAGTACCGGGCCCTGGCGGAGGCCTCCCGCGCGGGCGCCCTGCTGGTCGACGCGGCGGGGGCCGACGGGCTCGACCGCGACCTGATCGTCTGCGCGGATCCCTATCTCGCCGTGGCGCTGCTGCTCCAGAAACTCCATCCTCGACCTGTCCGCGAGGGCGGCGTGCATCGGACGGCGGTGGTGGGCCGCGACTGTGAAATCTCCGAGAGCGCTCGTGTGGGTCCCTACGTGGTGCTCGGCGACCGCGTTCGGATCGGTGCGGCCGCGGTGCTCGAGGCACACGTGGTGGTCGGAGAAGGTTGCTCCATCGGTGCCGGAGTCGTGCTCCATCCCCACGTCGTGGTCTACGACCGCGCGGAGATCGGAGAGGGCTGCGTGCTCCACGCCGGTGCCGTGGTGGGCTCGGACGGCTTCGGCTTCGCGGCGCACGGCGGCAAGCAGGTCAAGGTGCCGCAGCTCGGCACGGTGCGGCTGGGTCGCGAGGTCGAGGTCGGAGCCAACTCGGCGATCGACCGTGCCACGTTCGAAGCCACCACGATCGGCGACCACACCAAGATCGACAACCTGGTGCAGGTTGGGCACAACGTCCAGATCGGCAGCGGCTGCATCCTGTGCGGGCAAGTGGGGATCTCCGGCAGCACCCGCCTGGGCGACGGAGTGGTGTTCGCCGGGCAGGCTGGCGCTGCGAACCACCTCGACATCGGCGACGGGGTGCGTGTGGCTGCCCAGACGGCTGTCTTTGCCTCGGTCGAGGCCGGGCAGGCGGTGGGCGGCACGCCGGCGGTCCCTTTGGCCGAATGGCGACGCCAGGTGGCAGCCCTGCGTCGCCTCCCAGAGCTGCTGCGGCGTTTGGCTCGCCTCGAACGGCGGCTGGACGCGACCAAGGAGCCAGGCGAGGGATAGGATCGCGGGCGAGCCGATCGACTGGCAGGCTCGTGTGTGGTGAGCACCGCCGCGAACGTTTCGATGGCCCGCTCCCTGAGGGACGCGGACGGACGGAGGAGTCTTGAGCAGCGAGCAAGGACCCCCATACGGTCTGGACTGGATCACCCGGCTCCTGCCGCACCGCTATCCGATGCTGCTCATCGATCGGGTGATCGAGCTCGAGCCGAGGCGCATCGTGTGCCTCAAGAACCTGACCTGCAACGAGGCCTTCTTCCAGGGTCACTTTCCGGGCCGTCCTGTGATGCCCGGCGTCTATACCGTCGAGGCGCTGGCGCAGGCGGCTGGTCTGCTGCTGATGAACGGCCGCCCGGAGCTGCACGGAAAGGTGATCTTCTTCACCGGCATCGATCACGCGCGTTTTCGCCGGCCGGTCGTCCCTGGCGACCAGCTCCGACTCGAGGTCGAGCTGCTGCGCACCCGTGGCTACCACGCGAAGCTCACCGGCAGGGCCCTGGTCGACGGCCAGGTCGCGGTCGAGGCGGTGTGCAGCTCGATGTTTGCTCCCGACAAGTAGGTCATCGCGAGTCGCGCGTTAGCGCCCTTCCCGAAGATGGAATCTCCGCCGACCGGGTCGGCCGCCGAGCTCGAATGTCACAGATTCATCCCACCGCCGTCATCGATCCCACCGCCGAGCTGGGCGCCGATGTCCAGATCGGACCCTACGCGGTCGTCGGCGCGGAGGTGCGCATCGGCGATCGCTGCGAGATCGGTGCCGCGGCGCAGATCGCCGGGCCGTCGGCCTTGGGGCCCGAGAACCGGGTCTTCCCGCACGCGTGCCTCGGCCTGCCGCCGCAGGATCTCAAGTTCCGAGGCGAGCGCACGACGCTCGAGATAGGTGCTGGGAACGAGTTCCGCGAGTTCTGCACGGTCCACCGTGGGACCGTGTCCGGCGGCGGGCGCACCTCCATCGGCGATCACAACCTGTTCATGACCTACAGCCACGTCGCCCACGACTGTCACGTCGGCAGCCACACCGTGTTCTCGAACTGCGGCACTCTCGCGGGTCACGTCGAAGTGCAGGACTGGGCGGTCATCGGAGCGTTCACGGCGGTGCATCAGTTCACTCGAGTCGGCGCGCACGCGTATCTCGGCGGCTACACCCGGCTGATCCTCGACGCGCTCCCCTTCGCCATCAGCGTCGGGCTGCGGGCGCAGTGCATCGGTCTCAATCGCATCGGGCTCCAGCGCCGCAGCTTCGATGATGCGACTATCGAGACGCTGGAGAAAGCCCTGCGTCTCGTGGCTCGCTCGCCGCTGACCAAGGCGGCCGAGGAGCTGCGCCAGAGCTTCTGGGATGTTCCGGCGGTGCGCCAGCTCGTCGAGTTCGCCGAGTCGAGCGAGCGCGGGTTCACCCGCACCACTCCTCGCCGTTCGGCGGCCGAAGCCGGACCGGACGGCGACGAGTGACGAGCCCCGCGACCGGACACGAGGAGCGGGAGTGACGCTGCGAGCGGGGGTCATCGGCACCGGCGCGCTCGGACGGCACCACGTGCGCATCCTCAGCGAGCTCGACGGAGTGGAGCTCGTCGGTGTCTGCGACGCGAGGCCCGAGATCGCCGCCGAGTTGGCGGCCCGGCACGAGACACGAGTGTTCGGGGAGGCGGGAGAGCTGCTGCGCGCTCTCGACGCGGTGGTGTTGGCGGTGCCGACGCGGGACCACGCGGCGCTCGCCTGTCAGGCGCTCGCGGCGGGGGTCCACGTGCTGGTCGAGAAGCCGATGGCGACCACCCTGGAGGAGGCCGATCGGATGGTCGCGGCGGCTGGTGGCCTCGTGCTGGCCGTCGGTCACGTCGAGTTCCACAACCCCGCCGTGCAGAGGTTGCTGTCCACGGCGCCGGCCGCGCGTTTCCTGGAGATCGAGCGCCTCTCGACCTTCAGTCCGCGCAGTCTCGACGTCGACGTCCTGCTCGACCTAATGATCCATGACTTGCAGATCCTGCAGGCGCTCGATCCGACGGGCCTCCGGGAAGTGCGCGCCGCCGGCATCGCGGTGCTCTCGGATCGAGTGGATATCGCGAGCGCGAGACTGGAGCTCGAGTCGGGCTGCGTCGCGAACCTGACCGCGTCACGGATCTCGGATCTGCGCGTACGCCGGCTGCGCATGTTCTCGCACGAGGCCTACCACTCCCTCGACTATCAGGAGCAGACGATCAAGGGCTTCCGTCTCGAAGGCGGAGTCGCCGAACGTCGCATCGTGCCGGCTGACCTGCCGGTCGAGCGCGACGAGCCGTTGCGGCGAGAGCTGCTGGCCTTCGTGGCCCGGTGCCGAGGCGAGGACGTCCCACTGGTCGACGGTGTTGCCGGTCGGGCCGCCCTCGCGCTCGCGCTCGAGGTACAGAGAGCCATCGTCGCGCACGCGGAACGCGCCGCGCCGCGGCGAGGCCAGACCCGCGCCGCCGAATAGCCTGCGGGACCGTGGGTCGCGCGGACCGCCTGCTCGTGCCTGGCCAGAACTTCTCAGGAGTGACTTTGATGAAACCCAGCCCGGTTGGCATTCTCGGCGGCAGCGGCCTCTACCGCATGGCCGGGCTCCAGGTGCAGGACGAACGAGAGCTGCAAACGCCGTTCGGCGCACCCTCCGATCGATACGTGCTGGGCGAGCTGCACGGTCGACCCGTGGCGTTCCTGTCCCGTCACGGCCAGGGGCATCGGCTGATGCCTAGCGAGCTCAACTACCGGGCCAACATCTTCGGCTTCAAGCTGCTGGGCGTCGAGCGTATCGTTTCCCTGTCAGCAGTCGGATCGATGAAGGAGGACCTCCGGCCCACGGACATCGTGGTGGTCGACCAGTTCATCGACCGGACGCGACACCGGCCAGACACCTTCTTCGGCGACGGGCTGGTGGCGCACGTGTCGTTCGCGGACCCGGTGTGCCCGCAGCTCGCGGGACTCTTCGTGGGGTGCGGACGCGCAGCCGGAGCGAAGGTGCAAGAGGGCGGCACGTACCTGTGCATGGAGGGGCCGCAGTTTTCCACGCGGGCCGAATCGAGGCTCTACCGACAGTGGGGCGTCGACGTCATCGGCATGACCAACCTGCAGGAGGCCAAGCTCGCGCGAGAAGCGGAGATCTGCTACGCGACGCTGGCACTGGTCACCGACTACGACTGCTGGCACGAGGAAGAGGAGGACGTCAACGTCAGCTCGGTGCTCGAGGCCCTGCGTAGAAACGCTGCCACCGCCCAGGACGTGGTGGGCCGGGTGGTGGAGAGCCTCCCAGCGGAACGGACTTGCGGTTGCGGCAGCGCCCTCGAGCACGCTCTGATCACCGATCCCGCAGCGGTGTCGGATGCATCGTTGGAGCGGCTTCGGCCCCTGGTCGGGCGATACTTCCCGAACCGGAGCACCACCAGCACCAGCTGACCCCAGCGACCCGCGCTCCCTTCGCGCAGGCTCGCCAGCGAGCTCTCTCACCCCATGCCACGAATCCTGCTGACGAACGATGATGGTTATCTGGCCGAGGGCCTGGGCGCTCTCGCGGACGAGCTCGGCCGCTGGGCCGAGGTGGTGGTCGTGGCGCCCGACCGCGAGCGCAGCGGCAGCGGCAGGTCGATCACGCTGCACCATCCGCTGCGGCTCACCGAGCTGAAGCCGGCGCCGCGAGCGGGCTCGTGGCACCTCGTCAACGGCACCCCGACCGATTGCATCAACCTCGCAGTCCACTTCGTTCTGGCGGATCGGCCTCCCGACCTGGTGGTCTCTGGGATCAACCATGGTCTCAACCTGGGGGACGACGTGTTCTACTCGGGCACCGTCAACGCCGCCTGCGAGGCTCGCCAGTTCGAGCTGCCGGCAGTGGCGCTCAGCCAGGAGCTCGGAGAGCGCGACATGACCGACAGCGCGCGCATCGCCTCCCTGTTGCTGCGCCGTCTCGTGGCAGAGGGCCCGCGGTCCGAGCTGCTGCTCAACGTCAACTTCCCCGCAGCCGAGATCCGCGGAGTGCAGGTCACTCGCCTCGGGCGGCGCGTGTATCGGGACGTGGTGGTCGCCAAGACCGATCCACGGGGTCAGGCCTACTACTGGCTTGCGGGCAAGCCACAGTGGGACGATGCCGCCGGCAACGACCAGGAAGCGATCCTTCGCGGCTTCGCGTCGGTCACGCCATTACGCATGAGCGGGTTCACCGACGACGTGGCGATGGAGCAGCTCGCGGCAGAGCTCCAAGGTCTGGAGCTCGATGCGGTGCCGGGCGGATGATGGAGACGCAGCGGTACCAGCGTGATCGGCTGGTGCAGGAGCTCCGCCGCCGCGGAATCCGCGACGAGCGCGTGCTGGAGGCGGTCCGGCAGGTGCCGCGCCACCTGTTCGTCGACGAGCACCTCCGCGGGCAGGCCTACCGGGACAATGCCCTGCCGATTCGCGAGGGGCAGACCATCTCGCAACCGTGGGTGGTCGCGCGCATGACCGAGCTGCTGCAGGTCGAGCCGACGCACTCCGTGCTCGAGATCGGCACCGGATCCGGGTACCAGACCGCGGTCTTGGCACACCTCGCGCGGGTGGTCTACAGCATCGAGCGAATCGCGTCGTTGGCGCGCGAGGCGATCGGCCGCATGCGTCAGCTCGGCCTGCAGAACGTGAAGATCCACGTCTTCGACGGCACTTCTGGCTGGAGCGAGGCGGCGCCCTACGACCGCATCCTGGTGACCGCGGGCGCTCCGGCGGTGCCGCCGCGGTTGCTCGAGCAGCTCAAGCCGTCGGGGCGCTTGGTCATCCCGGAGGGGGATCGAGAGGAGCAGGCGCTGACCATCTATGACAAGGGCAGGACGGGAAGGGTGCAGAAGCGGGTCGGCGAGGCCGTCGCCTTCGTGCCGCTGATCGGTCGCGAGGGTTGGCCGGAGCGCGAGCCGCGATGAGCGGCCCGCTGCCACGTGTCGCGACGCGCTTCCTGGTGTCCGGCCGCGTGCAGGGCGTTTACTTCCGCGCGTTCACGCGGGAGCGGGCTCGTGAGCTGGGGATCGACGGCTGGGTGCGCAACCTGCCGGACGGTCGCGTGGAATGCGTGGCTGCGGGCACCCCAGAGGACCTGGCATGCCTACGTGCGGTGCTGGAGCTAGGGCCACCTGCAGCGAGCGTGATGGCCGTCGAGGAAGGCCCGTGGGAGGGCGTGGTGGCGAAGGGCTTCGAGACTCGCCGTTGAGCTCCTGGACATCCTGCGGACTACGGAACCCGAGACTCGTTCACCACCTCATCGGAGCCCACACCATGGAAGCCGACCTCAAGAGCTTGATCCGCGCCGTGCCGGACTTCCCGAAGCCAGGCATCCTCTTCTACGACATCACCACGCTGCTGCAGGACCCCAGCGGGCTCCGCCAGACGGTCGACCGGCTGGTATGGCGCTTCGTGGGCGACCACGTCGACAAGGTGGTCGGGATCGAATCGCGAGGCTTCCTGTTCGCGCCGCTGCTCGCCTGCGCGCTCAATGCCGGGTTCGTCCCGGTGCGCAAGCCCGGCAAGCTGCCCCACACCACCCGGCGGCAGGAATACCAGCTCGAGTACGGCACCGACGCGCTGGAGATCCACGAGGACGCGATCGCCCCCGGCGACCGCGTGTTGGTGGTCGACGACCTGCTCGCGACGGGTGGGACCGCCGCCGCGACGGTGTCGCTGGTGGAAGCACTGGGTGGAAGGATCGTCGGGCTCGGCTTCGTCATCGAGCTGAGCTTCCTGTCGGGCCGGCGGCGCCTCGACGGATACCGCGTGGAGTCGCTGCTCGAATACCAGTCCTGACGGCGAGCTGCAGCGCCCGGGCGCGACCGTTTGCCAGGGCTTGTGCACTCGAACTGGCGTAAGCTCCCGTTCGTATAGTCTCTAGTGGTTCGGCACCCGAGGGCCGGGCGGTCTGGTGGGACGCGCGGGGCGCCGAACGGATCGAGGGGATCGACGAGATCGGCCGACCCAGCACGACCCACGGCCGCGCCGGCGGATCGAGGCGTTTGCGGCTGTAGCTCAGCAGGACAGAGCAGCGGTTTCCTAAACCGCGGGTCGGGGGTTCGAGTCCCTCCAGCCGCACCAACACCGACAGTGGAGCTCGGTGTTCTGTGGCCTCCAGAGAGCTCTCGTTCCGAGTGGGACTCGGACGGTCAGGAGAACGACGCAAATGAGCATGACGCGGAAGGAACTGAAACGGGACGAGGTGCGGGAGGGCATGTTCACGGCGGTGGAGTGGCTGGGCGCTCACGGCCGGAACATCCTGATCGCGGTGGGCGCTCTGCTGGCGCTGGTGGTGGTCGCGGTGCTGGCGTTCAGCATCGCGCGCAGTCGCGGCGAGCGAGCGCAGGAGCATCTCGCGGAGGCGATGCGCGTCTACACGGCGCCGATCCATGCCACCGCGGCCGATCCCGACCACGAGACCAACCCCACGTTCGCGAGCGAGGAGGCTCGTCGCGCGCGGGCGAGAGACATGTTCGCGGAGACTCACGAGCGTTACGGCTCGACCACACCCGGTCGTATCGCAGGGGTCTACCTGGGCGAGATCGCGGCGCGCGAGGGCGACCTGACCAGAGCCCGCGAGCTGTGGGAGGGCTTCGTGGCGAAGGAGGACCGGAACGCTCTGGCGGCCACGGTGCGCCTGAACCTGCTCAGCCTCGACCGGCAGGAGAAGGGCGCCGCGGCGGCGGAGGAGTCGCTGCGCCGAGCGCTCGATGGCGAGTCTGCGGTTCCCGCCGACGTGCTGCTCTACGAGCTGGGCGTGACGCTCGAGGCCGCCGGCAAGCCGGACGACGCCCGCGAGGTGTTCCAGCGGCTGGTGGACGAGCACCCGGCCTCCTCGTTGGTGACGGAAGCGCGCGCAAGGCTCGGTTGAGCCGGGCAGGCCCGGCCTCGACGCGCGTCTCTCCTGACCCATGAATCACTACGCCATCCTCGAGCGCAAGCGGTCGGGGGACGAGCTGCGTCCCGAAGAGGTCGCCGAGGTGGTGCGTGGCGCCGCCGACGGCTCCTGGGACGACGCCGAGCTCGCGGCGTTCCTGATGGCGGTCGCGATCCGCGGCGCGAGCGCAGCAGAGACGCGCGAGCTGACTCTGGCCATGCTCGACTCGGGCGAACGTTGGCGGCTCGCGGAACGAGTGCCGGGAGTCGTCGACAAGCACTCGACCGGCGGCGTCGGCGACAAGGTCTCGCTGATCCTGGGACCGCTGCTCGCGGCCTGCGACGTGCCGGTGGCGATGCTCACGGGGCGCGCGCTCGGTCATACCGGCGGCACCGCGGACAAGCTCGAGACCATTCCCGGGCTGCGACTCGACCTCGACCTCGACCGCTGCGTGGGCCTGCTGCGCGACTGCCGGCTTGCGATCGGGGTCGCGACGGCGGAGATCGCGCCTGCCGATCGAAGGCTGTACGCGCTGCGCGACCGTACCGGCACGGTGACTTCCATCCCGCTGGTGGTCGGTAGCATCCTCTCCAAGAAGCTGGCCACGGGAGCCGCCGCGCTCGCGCTCGACGTCAAGACCGGCGACGGGGCGCTGTTTGCGGACATCGAGCGCTCGCGCCAACTCGCCCGAATGCTCGTCGACACCTGTACCGCGCTCGGGGTGCCGGCGGCAGCGGTGCTCAGCGACATGAGTCAGCCGCTGGGTGAGTGGGCGGGGCACGCCTGCGAGGTCATGGAGTCACTGCAATGTCTCGAGGGGGGTGGCGACCCGCGCCTCGTCGCGCTGACACTCGCGCTGTGTGAGGTGGCGTGCGCCCTCGCAGGCCATGGGGTGGGACGCGAGCGCCTGGAGCGCGCGCTGCACGACGGGTCCGCGCGCGAAACGTTCTTGCGCTGGGCGCGCGCGCAGGGTGCCGAGTCGGCGTGGACCGACGAGCCGCGCCTCGAGCTCGCCCCTGTGGAGTCGGTGGTGGTGGCTCCGCGCGGGGGTGTGCTCGCGACGGTGCGGACCCGCGACCTAGGAATGCTGGTGCAGGAGACCTCGCGCGACCGGTCGGATCGGGTCGATGCAGGCGTGTCTCTGCGTTGCTGCGCCCGACTGGGTGATCGGGTCGCGAGGGGGCAGGAGCTGGCTCGGCTCTACCTGCGTGCCGAGGACCCGCTGCTGGTAGAGCGCTGCCGCGCCTGCTTCGTGGTCGGCGACACCGGAGAGGCGCCGCCGCTGGTCGCAGAACGTCTAGCGCCGGCAGCCCGCTAAGATGCGCCCGTGCGCGCCGCCATCCTCGCTGTCGGCACCGAGTTGCTCGGGACCGATCGGCTCGATACCAACTCCTTGCTGCTGACAGAGAGCCTCGCGCGTCACGGCTTCGAGCTGGCGCGCAAGGCG
>DATLFI010000147.1:0-2902 GCA_035524895.1 Thermoanaerobaculia bacterium
GGCTTCGGGCACGCCGCCGGCCCGCAGGTACGACCGCATCACGTCCTCGAGCGGGACCTTCGAGCGGCGGAGCGCGAGACCGGTCACCCCGGCCGGCGCTCCGAGCGCCGCGCCTCCCTGGGTCAGCGGTTCGATCCGCCATGTGGGCGTTTGCGCATCGCCCTGCCAGATCCGCAGCGAGACCGGAGTGGCGTCGGGGCGCAGGTGCGAGGTGAGCCTGGTGCCGGGGAGCACGCGCAGGACGACGGGAGGGTTGGCCACCACCAGGGCGGCGGTCGTTCCCAGCGCCAACGTCGCGGCGGCCAGGACGACGGTGGTGCGCGCTCGGCGCAAGGCGCTGCGCGACCATGCTCGCGCCTCGTCGCCGGCGATCCACCGCAGCCACGCGAGCACGGCGCCGCCGAGCGCCGCGAGCGACAGGCCGCCGCCCCACAACCAGCGCTGATCGAATCGCGGCTGCAGGTAGGCGTAGCCGGCGACGAGCAGCGCGACGAGGGCGAGGGCGGAGAGGCCGGCGTTGATCCACCCGCGCGCGCCGAGGGGCTCGGCGAGCTCGCCCTCGAGGGTCCCCCTCGCGGGCCGGGGGAAGAGCACCTCGGTCTCGGCGCGCAGGTAGAGCACCGGCACGCCCCAGTCGCGCTCGCCGGGGCCGCTCTGGTTGTAGATGGCGAGCCGTCCCGCCGAGACCGCGGCGTCGATCGGCAGGCCGAGCGCCAGCGCCTCGTAGAAGCGCGTGCTGAAGGCGACCGCGCTGCGGTCGTAGAGCGTCGCCTGCATCGCCACGGCTGCTGGGAGCCCGCCGCGCACCAGGGCCGGTGCGATGCCGGTCCAGGGGTTGAAGCGATCGCGGCGCGCGCCCTCGCAGGCGCCGAGGACCGCCAGCCTGACGCCGCGCCCGTGGAGGTTGACCACCACGGTCTCGGCCGGCACCTCGCGCGCCTTCCCCTCGTCGTCGCAGAGGATCAGGAAGCCCTTGCCCGCGACCGTGTCGATGGGGTCCTCGATGGCGGCCTGGAACCGGCCGTGGCCGGCGAAGTGGAACACCTGCGCCCCCTCGAGCAGCGCCCGCTCGAGACCGGGGAGCGTCGCCGGCTCGACCACGTCGAGCCCGATCTCGCGGCGCGCCGCGAGCGCCGCGCGCAGGCCGCGCTCCTCGCCCTGGAGGTCGAGAGGCGCCCACCGGGGATCGCGCGGCGCGGCGAACATCGCCACCACCTTCAGCTTGCGCCCGCCGGTCGGTCCCAGCCGCCCGGGCGGCTCGCTGAGCAGCTCGTAGCGCACGATCGAGATGCGCGGGTCGAGCGCCAGGAACCCCGAGGCGTCGGCTGGCTGGTCGGCTGGCTGGTCGGCAGGGCCGCCCGGCGGCAGCCAGGCGAACTCCCAGGGGAGGTCGGCGACGCCCCAGGTGTCGAGCTCGAGGCGCAGCCGCAGCCCCTCGTCGTCGTCGAGCGCGGCGAGGCTGCGCTCGAAGTAGCCGCGCGCCGGCGGCGGCAGGAGCAGCTCGCCGAGATCGCGACCGAGCTCGAGGAGGCCCTCGAGGTCGAGCTCTCTTCGATCGAGCCGGCCGCAGCGCGCACGCAGGTCGGCGCCCAGGCTGACGCGCACCGCCTCCGCGCCGCGCTGCTCGCCCGCCGGCGAGGCGGCGACGCGCACGCGCAGCGACTCGACCCCGGCGTCGTCGCGGCGGGGGTCGCTGATCTCGAGGTCGAAGTCGCGGTAGCTGCGCATGTCTCTTGGTGCTGGGGTCGCGCGCTCCTCCGCGCTCCTCCTCCGGGCTCCTCCTCAGGCGGCGAGCACCACGGTGAGCGAGCTCTCGCCGGGAGGCAAGAGTGTCAGCGTGTAGCCATTCTCGCCGGGATCGAAGGCGTCGAGCAGCCGCTGGGTCGAGGGCGTCTCGTTGGTCACCAGGATCTCGATCTGCCGGCCGACCTTCGCCGCCTCCTCGACGATCCAGGTGAGGGTGGCGAAGTCGGGGTTGTCGTCCCGGCCGTTGGCCGAGATGAGATAGCGGTCGGCGGTCACCTTGCGGAAGAAGGTGCGGGTCGCGTTGCGGTCGCTGCCGTGATGGGGCACCTTGAGCGCGTCGACGTGGAAGCGGCCGGTGGCGTCGAGCAGCCCAGCCTGCTCGAGCCCCTTCAGCAAGTGGTCGCTGCGGCCGTCGCCGGTGAGCAGCAGCTTCTTCTGGTCGGCCTCGGCCAGCACCATGATGCTGCTCAGGTTCGGGATGCTCTGGTCGGAGTTGGCGAGGACCGCGGGGTCGCCGGACGCCACGGCCTCCTCGTGGGCGTCGAGCCACGTCTCCCACTCGTCGTGCAGCTTGTCGAGGTTCGCACGCGTCGGGCCGACCACGGAGAGGCTCAGGTTGTCGAGGACCAGGGCGCCGGGCGCGTCGTCGACGCAGATCAGGTCGTCGGGGAACCCGCCGTTGATCGGCAGAGCCAGCGTCTGCGCCGCCAGGCGCAGCGCGTGCCCCTCGGCGACCCCCTGGATCGCCTCCATCGCGAGCACCGACGCGGCGTTCGTGGTGGCGGCGCGCAGGCGGGGTGCGAGCGCGCCGTCGACGTCGATCGAGCGGGCGAAGGAGTTGTGCCAGAGACCGTCGATCCCGATCAGCCGCGAAGCGCCGCTGGGGTCGGTGGCGTCGTCTGCGCGCAGCCGCGCCAGGAGGTCGAGCAGGCCGACGACGTGGTCCTTGTCGACGTGGCTGAGCATCGCCAGGTCGAGCCGGTGGCCGTCGCCGGCGACCACTTCGAGCTCGGCGCGCAGGTGGTCCTCGAAGGTGTCGGAAGGGCCTCCGTCGACCAGCAGGAAACGGGGCGTCGCCGGGCTGCCGTACTCGAGCAGGAGGCAGTCGCCGAACCGTGCCTGGATCATCCTGACCCTGAACATTTGCGAGCCTCCT
>DATLFI010000148.1:0-8229 GCA_035524895.1 Thermoanaerobaculia bacterium
GTCGAGAACGGTCGAGTGACCGCCGCTCTGGGACAGAGCCGGCACGGCACTCAGGAGGTACCCGCCCACGCCGAGAGCGAGGAGCGAGGCGGTGCGCCGGTGCCGAGTCGAGCAATCCTTGGTCATCGTCGGGATCTCCCCAATCAATCGTTGCTTGTCGCGCAGCGAACCCTCGAGCGCCTCGGTCGTTGGCCCCGAAGTCTTGCATACCCTGTCTGAAGACCTACTCGCGCGCGACAGCGCGCGAGACCTAACTCGCGAGCGACAGCTCGAGAGACCTAACTCGCGCGCGCCAGCGCGCGAGAACTAGCTCGCGAGCTTCGGTGGCCGACAAAGAAAGAGCCTCGCCCAACGGCGAGGCTCCAAAAAAAGACCTCTGAGGTCGAACGGACGTCGAAGCTCTAGGCGCAGCGACGCAAGCAGCCCTCGTGGAACAGATCGGCGCGCTCCCGACACGCCGCCGCGGTGCCGCCGGACTCGAGACACGACTCGAATACCCGCGCCGTCGCCTTGTCGCAGCGCTCCTCGCAACGGGTAACGACACCGTCACAACGCTCGCCGCAGTGCCGCAGGAACTCTTGCGAGCGCGCCGTGCACTCCTCTTCGCTACCGCCCTGCGATAGGCAGCTCTCGTAGAGCCTGCGCGCCCTGCGCTCGCAGAGCTCGTCGCAGGTCGGGGGCTCCTGGCAGTCCTCGAAGCACTCCTCGAGCAGGGACTGCGAGCGCTGGCGGCACTCTTCCTCGGTGCCGCCGCTCTCGAGACACTTGCGGAAGGCCTTTCCGGCACGGTTCTCGCAACCTTCCTCGCACGAAGCCGGGCGGCAGTCTTCGAGGCAGTCCCGCAAGAAGGCGATCGAACGCTCTCGGCAGCCGGTCTCGGAGCCGCCGGTCTCCAGACACTCCTGGAACAGCCTTCGCGCCTGGCGCGCGCAGTCGCCTTCGCAGGGTGGCGGCGGCGTCTGGCAGTCGCCGAGGCAACTCTCGAGGAACTCTTGCGAGCGCGCGCGACAGGTAGCGTCGTCGCCGCCCTGGCTCAGACACTCCTCGAACGCGCGGCGCGCGGCCTTCTGGCAGCGCTCGTCGCACCGGTCGTGCACCGCGCCGCAGCGTGCGCGACACTTGCGCAGCTCGGCGTCCGAGCGCGCCTGGCAGGCACGCTCCGGCTGGCCGGAAGCCAGGCAGTCTTCCAGGGCGCGACGAGCCTGCGCCGCACAATCCTCCTCGCAGGTGGCGGCAGGCTCCTGAGCACCCGCCGCGCCGGCACCGAAGAAAAAGGAAAGGAACAGAACGAAAGCACCGAAACCGAGAAGGTTCCCTCTTTCCATCTCGAATCCTCCTGCCTATGCTTGCCAAGCATCTTACTTAGGCATGATCCATGCTGTCAAGGCATTTCTACGAGCACGCACGCCCCTGCGCCCGCTTCCCACCCTGCGGCGGATCGCCAGGACCCGCCGGTGAGGCGCGGAGTGCCCTGCGCTGGGCTCCACGTAGAGTGTCGCCCATGACAGGTCGTCGCCTCTGCGCTCTCTCCGCCGGACGGTTCGCGATCGTTCTGCTGTTCGCTTCGTCGGTGGCGACAGGCGACGACGAGTCGCAGCGGCTGCTCGACATGGGCGACAAGTCTTGGGCGCGGAGGGCCGAGCACGCACTGGGCCATACCGCGGCGACGGGACCGATCGTCGAGGCGGTGGCCGCCTACTCGCGCGCAATCGAGCTCGCCCCGCAGCGACTCGACCTCCGCGTGCGCCTGCTTCGGGCACTGTTCTTCCAAGGCCAGTATGCCACCCCGGACGAAGCGACCAAGAAGCGCCTGTTCGATCGCGGACGGCTGCTCTTCGAGACGAGCGCCGACCTGCTGGCACAACGCATCGGCGTGTCCCGCGATGAAGATCCCCATAAAGCCGCGCTGGCACTCGGCCGCGAGCCCGAGGCCGGACCGCTCCACTACTGGGGCGCGGTGCACTGGGGCCTATGGGGCGAGCACTTCGGCAACCTGGCAGCGGTCAAGAAAGGCGTCGCCAAGAAGGTTCGCGACTACGGCGAGGTGGCGCGGCTACTGTCACCCGAGTACGACGGCGGCGCACCGTACCGACTGCTCGGCCGCATGCACGCGGTCGCGCCGCGCGTGCCCCTGTTCACGCTGTGGATCGACCGCGAGCTGAGCATCCACTACCTCGAGAGGGCGCACGCGATCGATGCGGAGAACCCGCTGCACGGCGCCTTCCTGGGCGAAGCGCTGCTCGACCACGGGCCCGCCGCCGCGCGCACGCGCGGCATGGCGCTGCTCGACGGCGCCGCGAAGGCCGAGCCGCGGCCGAGCTACCAGGTCGAGGATGCGCGCGCGATCGATGACGCCAGCAAGGCTCTCGCCGAACGGGAACGAGAGCAGCGCTGACGCTCCCCGATCAGCGAGCTCTCTTGCCCAGCTTCTTCAGCTCGCGCTGGCGCAGCCCCGGGGTCTCCTCGGCCTCGACCGCCGCAGCCACCGGCTTGCACGTGCACATCGGCATGTGGACGTAGCCGGCGGGGCAGCCGAGTGCGGCGACGCCCCTCTCCTGACCCAGCACGCCGAGCTGGTCGAACGTGTCGGCCAGGACCAGCCGAATCCTGTCGAGGTGCTTCGGTTGCGAGACGTAGCGTCCCATGACCTCGACCTCGAGCGCGCGCACTGTGGTCTGTAGCTCGATCATCTCTACTGCGATCTGTCCCTTCTTGGCCATGGCCCCTCCTCGATAGCGTCCAGACGCCCGGCGCTAGCAGCCCGTGGTGGAACCCCCGTGGGCTGCGTTGGGCCTCCTGCACGATGGCACCGCATCGCGTTCGTCGGCCACGCCTTGCCAGCGGCCGCAGATCCCCGCGCGCAGCCTCACGCGGGCTTCACCACGGGCTGCTGAGTGGCGGCGCGATCCGCACGACCTGCGTCTCGCCTGCTTGCGACGCATCCTTGTGTCTCAGCTCCAGCAGGTTGATGGTACTGGTGAGGGCAGTGATCGCCAACAAGACGCGCCGCTCGGGCAGGACCACGAAGTCGGAGAAGAGAACCCCGGGCCGCCGGTTGAAGGTGAGCTGGCGGCGCTCCCCCGTGACCAGGGACTGCTCGAAGAGGTTGTAGACGTCGTCGCGAGGGTCCTTGGACGAGAAGAGCACTCGCTCGCCTTCGTCATCGAGCACCACACTGGTCGAGACGCTGCGGTCGATGACCCCGAGCTCGAGCTCGCCCTGCGCCGTGGCCGGCCGGATCTCGAGACGGAAAGACCAGTCCGAGTTCATCTCCGCCACCGCGAGCACCGCCGCCCCACCGCGCCGGCCCAGCAGGCGCACCCCTCCCCCGGGGTCGTCCTTCTGGACTCGCGCGAATGGTCGTGTCGAACCGCCGGCATCGATCGCCCACACCACGAGCTCGTGTGGGCCGGGTCCGAAGTACAGCTCGGTGGCGGTCGGCAGGTCGAGAAAGTAGCCTGGCTCACCACCGCGCGGCGGTACCAGATCGGCGAGCTCGCGCAAGGAGCCGCCGGAGTGAACCAGCCTCGCGCCCTGCGCGCCGCCCGCACTCCACCGTCGCAGCTCGTGGGTGCCCTCCGCGCCGACCGCAACGAAGAGCAGCTCGTCGTCGGTTTCCCAGACTGCGTTGCGGCGGTCGATCTCGTACGTCGCGATCGAAAGCCCCGGAAAAGCGAAACGCTCCGTGACCACCTGCTCGTACTGGGTCTCGACCTCATGTACCACGAGCGCGACGCCGGCATCGAGCTTCCTCAGCAGGGCGACCCGGTCTCCCGAAGGCGACAGGATCGGCTGCGCGCCCTCGGCGATTCCCCGACGCTCGGAGACCAGCTCTCCTGGACGAAGCCACGCCATGACGATGCGCGAGCCGAAGGGATAGAGCGATCGCCGGAGCCTCGGGTCGCTCTCTTGGTAGACCATGAGTTCGCCGGCCCCCAAGACAGTCGCCGCGGCAGACGAAGCAGCACCGGTGGTCACCGGCATCATGTCCGGCGATCCTGCCGGGTCGTAGAGATGGAGGTCGGTGTTGCGCACGCTCTCTCGGAACGTAGCCACGCTTTCTGTCTGCGACGCGAAGTCGATCCCCTCGTCCCGCGAACCCGAGAGGAGCGGACTGGCCCGCTGCGGGCTCTCGATCGGGACGATCCACAGGTCGCTGCGACCACCGCGGTCCGACCGTACGACCACGGTGTCCGAGCCGGGGCCGATCCAGCGCGGGTAGAAATCGTTGCCTTCGTGCAGTGTGAGCAGGCTGACGGCGCCGTCCGAGAGCTCCATCACCTGCGCCGCCATCCTGCCGTCGCTCGCGAGCGAATAAACCGCTCTCTGGCCGTCCGCGCTGACGTCGAACTGCGTGCGGAGGCTTGCGACGTCGGAGGTCAGGAGAACATCGTGAGAGCCCGTCGCCAGATCGAGACGGTAGAGCCGGCCGAGTCCTTCGAGATAGACCGTCGAGCCCAGCCATCGCACCAGACGCTGGAAGCTCACGTCGTGGGGAAGGGGCAGCACGCGCTCGGCGGCGCCGGCCAGCGGCCTGACGATCTGGACCAGATGGCGGCCGCTGTTCTCGACCAAGAGCGCTACGCGCTGTCCGTCCTCGGACCACACGTGTCCGATTGCAGTGCTGGCGCCTTCTGAAAGCCGCTGCGGCTGCCCACCGTCGAGCCGCTGCAAGTACACGTCTCCCGGGCCGAAAACGGAATCGAGAAACGACACCCACTCGCGGTCTGGCGAGAGCTGCGCGTCGCTCTGCTGGCCCGACCAGGACACCACTGGCACTATGTGCGGCTCGAGCTGCGGACCTGCGGCGCGATCGCGCCACCAGATGCCGGCGCTCGCGCCGGCCACGGCGGCCAGCACCGCCGCGGCCCACCCGAGAGTTACCAGGCGACGGCGACGACGAGAAGCCATGGCATGGAACTGACCGGTGATGCGCTGCACCTGCGACTCGAGGTCGAGCGCGCGCAGCGCCGCGAGCACCTCGTCGGCGCTCTGCCAACGATCGGCGACTCGCTTCTCCAAGCAATGGTGGATCGTCGCGCACAGCCTTTCGGGCAGGTCGGGCCGCAGCGATCGCAGCGGCTCCGGATCGTCGCGCAGGATGCTGCTCGTGAGCTCGCTCGGAGTCGAACCGCCGAAGGGCCGACGACCCGCCAGGAGCTCGTAGAACAGCACGCCGAGCTGGAACAGATCGGAGCGCGGGTCGACCGGTTCGCCACACAGCTGCTCGGGCGAGAGGTAAGCGGGTGTGCCGACGATGGCGCCCGCGCGCGTCAGGTCGCG
Organism: Thermoanaerobaculia bacterium; assembly: GCA_035524895.1. Lineage (GTDB taxonomy): Bacteria > Acidobacteriota > Thermoanaerobaculia > Multivoradales > Multivoraceae > DATLFI01. The sequence continues at coordinate 5,284 of DATLFI010000148.1, forward strand.
ATCGGCGTCGCTGCTCCTGCCCGACTGCCGCCATGCCGCGAGACCGAAGTCGAGCAGCTTGACACGACCCTCCCGGTCGATCATCACGTTACGCGGCTTGAGATCGCGGTGCGCGATGCCGAGCGCGTGCGCTGCGCGCAGGCCGTCGACCAACGGGATCGCGATGTCGAGGAAGCGCGACAGCGACAGGCGCTCCCCGGGCATCGCAATCTCCGCCAAGGTGTCGCCCTCGACCAGCTCCATGGCCAGGAAGCGAAGGCCGTCGGCCTCCTCGACGTCGTAGAGCGTGACCACGTTGGGGTGGTTGATCGCAGCGATCGCCCGCATCTCACGCTCGAAGCGCGCGCTGCGCGTGGCGCTCGCGCGGCTGTCCTCGGAGAGCACCTTGAGCGCGACGCGGCGGTGCAGTCGCAGGTCCTCCGCGAGGTACACGTCACCCATGCCACCGGAGCCGATCCGCTCCAAGATGTTGTAGTGCGCGAGGACGCGGCCGGTCATGGTCGCGATGGTCAGCCCCACGGGTGGAGAGGCCCACAGGTTGGAGAGGCGAACAGTCAGCGTATCAGCGAGTGGGCGGCGGCTGCGGCCGTTCGACCTCGAAGAGGTCCGGGGCCAGCCGCGTCGCCAGCGCGCGGGGCAGCAAGACCCAAAGCCTGCCCTCGCTGCGCATGCGGCCGGCGATCGCCTCCGCGCGCTCTCCGGCGCCCCAGAACACGTCGCCCCGCACCGGGCCCCGAATCGCGCCGCCGGTGTCCTGGGCGATCAGCAGCCGCCGGAAGAGCGGCAGGTTCTGTGCTTGCTCCTGTGCTGATATCTGCTGTGCTGATGTCTGCTGTGCCGAGATCTCGTGTGGCGATGAGTCCTGCCCCTGCCCCGCACCGGCCGGCGACACCGCCGCGGCGTCCGGTGGAGCGACCTCGGCGAGCGGATGCGTCGTGTCGAGCCACACCGGCGCGCCGAGCGGCAGGAACGACGTGTCCACCGCGAGCGAACGCTCGGGGGTCAGCGCCACGCTCTGGCTGCCGATCGGGCCCTCGCCTTGGAGCTCGCGGAAGAACACGTACGACGCGTTGCGCGCGGTGACGGCCGGCGCATCTCGGGGATTGGCGCGCAGCCAGGCGGCGATCGACTGCATCGACACCTCCTCCAGCACGAGCGCGCCGCGCTCGACCAGGTCGCGGCCGATCGCGAAGTAGGGATGTCCGTTCTGGCCGTCGTAGCCCACGCGCACGCGGCTGCCGTCCTCGAGCTCCACCTGACCCGAACCCTGGATCTGGAGGAAGAAGGCGTCGACCGCGTCGTCGACCCACAGCAGCTCGAGCCTGCGTCCGGCGAGCGCACCGTCGTCGATGGCGGTGCGGTCGGGGTAAGGCACCAACCGGTCGCCGGCGAGCCTTCCCGCGATCCGCTGCCCGCGCAGCGCCTCGCGAAACTCGCCCAGATCGACCGCCACGAGATCCGCCGGTCGCCGGTAGAGCGGCACCTGGTAGTCGCCGCCGCGCCTCCGGCTGCCACGCAACAGCGGCTCGTAGTAGCCAGTGAAGAGGCCGACCTCGCGGTCGCGGTTGCGCACCTGGAACGGCTGCAGCTCCGCTTCGAGAAGCTCACGGACGCGCGTGTGATGCTCTTCGACCGGCACTCCCCCTGCCGCGAGCTCGCGCTCCAGCGCTGTCGCGCGCTGGCAGAAGTCGAGCCAGTCGGCGACCTTGCCGCCCAACTCCGAGGGTCGGACCGTCGCCGACGAGCCGAGGAACGTGAAACGCGCGCAGGTCCTCCGCAGCGCCGGCAGGACCTCGGCGTGCCTGTCGTCGTGCCAGCCGGGCAGGTCCTCGAAACGCGCCGCCGCCAGCACGCGTCGATCGGGAAGTGGCTCCGTGGGCGGCGGCTCGGCGACAGGCGCCTCGACGACTGTCGGGCTCGGGCGCTCGCGCCACAGCCAGAGCGCAAACGCGGTGGCCCCGAGCGCCCACAGCAGCAGGAGCAACGTGACGAACGCGCGCCATCGCGACCCCGACGACGGACCGCGCGCGAACGCGGCGCGCGGTGGCGCGAGCGGCGGCGTCACCGTCCGGCGCGTGGTCTCGTCGGGACGCGGCCCGTCTCTCGGAGGCGTGGTCACGGCTGCGGCGGCGCCGCCTGGCCCAGCGAGAGCCGGGTGCCGTCCCAGGGACAGTGCTCGTACTCGAAGGCGAAGGCGGCGCCATCTTCGGAGCAGTGACGTTGCAGTGCGAGTCGGTGGTCGCTGCGTGGCGCGAGCCAGGCTTCGCGCTGCCTCTTCGTTCGCGCGTCGAGTGCGCGGTCAGCGGACTCGAAGGACACCACCTCGACCGTGGGGTCCTCGCGTAGCACCACTCCGACCTCACTCGCGGTGCCGCGACCGCGCACCAGCACTCGCAATTCGTCGCCGGGAGCGCGCGCCGCCAGCAGCTCGCGCAGGTGGTCCTCGGAGCGCAGCCGCTCGCCGTCGATCTCGACCAGCACGTCGCCTCGGTTGACGCCCGCTTCGTAGATGGGGCTGCCGACGCGCGTGGCCGTCGTCACCTCGGCGCCGTCGTCGCCGAAGCGGAGCTGCGAGACGCCGAGCCACGCGACACCGGGGCGCGCACGACGCACCTCTAGCCCCACCGTCGCGAGCAACCGCTGGTAGTCGGGCAGCTCGGAGCCGAACACGTAGCGCTCGAAGAGCTCCTCCGCCCAACGCTTGTCCCCGCTCCACTCGGCGAGCGCGTCGCGCAGGTCCTCGTTGGTATAGGGAGTCTCGTCGCGGCCGAAGCGCCGCCACAGGGCGGCCATGAAGTCGTCGAGGCCGGTGGTGCCGCGCGCGCGTAGCTCGAGGTCGAGGGCGAGACCCAACGCCGCGCCGTACGAGTAGTAGGAGAAGAACGTGTTCGCGACGTTGGTGGGGTCGACCCACGAAGCGGCGTCGACGAACGAGGCACGCAGGCT
>DATLFI010000149.1:0-14845 GCA_035524895.1 Thermoanaerobaculia bacterium
GGCCACCCTAGCTCGCAACTCCGCTTTCGAAAGAGCCAGAACGCGACGTCGCATGACCCGGGTCGCAGGTTCAAATCGTGCTTGAGGCTCAAGCGACATTCCCGCACGCTCGGCCCGCCAGCGTGCTCCGCTTCGAACCTCAGATCGCATAACCCGGAGGTCGCAGGTTCAAATCCTGCGCCCGCTAGTGGAAAAGCCTCGGAAACGGGGCTTTTCTCGTTCTCTGGCGCGTAATCGTTTCGCGGAACTCTTGCCCAACGTTTGCCTTCCGCCGACCGGAGGTCGCTCATGTGGTGCAGGCGGCTATAAGAGACTCCGCGCATGCGCTTCTTGGGGATTGATCTCGCGTGGGGTGAGGGCTCGGCCGAGAAGCAGGCCGCTGAGACCGGAGTCGCAGCCGTCGACGAGACAGGGCAGGTCGTTGCTGCGGGATGGACGCGCGGTATCGCCGAGACCCTGGCGTGGGTAGCGGATGAAGCTCGGGAGGACGCGCTGCTCTTCGTCGATGCCCCGCTGATCGTCGACAACGCGAGTGGGCAGCGTTTGTGCGAAAGACACACCGGTCAGCGCTACGGTCGCTGGCAGGTCTCGGCGAACACAACCAACCTGCTGTCGCGCTGGCTTGGAGGCGTCAGCCTGCGTCGTGAGCTCGAAGCGCGCGGATGGCGCTACTCAGACGGGCGCGCGGGACCTCCAGCAGGCGGCCGAGTACTGAGCGAGTGCTACCCGTACACGACGCTTGTCGGTGTCGCCGAGCTGGAGTACGACGTCGAGCGGCCGCGCTACAAGCGATCGCCCAAACGGATGCCTGCAGCCACATGGAAACGGCTCCGGGCAGCCGCGTGTGACGACCTGATCGCGCGGCTGGCCCGGCTCGTGAATGGCGACCCGCCACTCGACCTAAGCTCTCACCCAGAAACGCTGCGCCTCCTCGACGAGCCATCGCCCCTCGATCGCGGCCGATACAAGCATCGTGAGGATCTTCTCGACGCGGTTATCAGCGCCTGGACGGCAGCCTTCTGGCAGCGACACGGCCACGCTCGCTGCCAGATTCTTGGCGCGCCCGATGGCGTATCTCCCGCCATGCCGCTCGCGACAATCATCGCACCGGCGCGGCCGGAGCAGAGGCGCGCGTGACGACGTGTCCATGAGTTCACTCCGTCGGCGTGCGCGACCTCAGAACGCACAACCCGGAGCTGGGCCCTGCCAAGCGGTGTCTGGCGCAGCCCACCAAGAGTGACCGGGTCGACCCCCGTGGCCGCAGCGTTGGCTTGGCGGACAGGCCCGGCTCGGGGGTTGGCGTCGCCTGCGCGCCCCGATCTCTCTTCGGGGTTAAAGCCTAGACGCGTCAGTGCTCGCTCTCAGTCGAGCCTGTCTCCGCGTTCGATGATCTCGTCCCGGTCGGCTGGGTCCGTGATTCCGTACAGATCGAGCGCAATCTTCTCGAGCTCACCCTGGAGAGCCTCAACTAGCCGGCGCGCAGTCGAGCGCTCGTTAGCGGAGGCAGCACCAATACTTACCGTGATTGACTTCTCAAGATCGCGAACCACGCGCACAACCTCGTCGTGAGTCTGGCGTTCGCGCTCATTTCCGAAGTCGATTCGACGGATGGGTAACTCCCTGATGCTGTTGTCGAAACTCTCCCACATGTTCGGGCTAGTCAGCTTTCCGAGTCCCCTGAACCGGAAGGTCAAGAGCTTCGTGTTCAAGAGCCCTAGCAGGTAGAGCGGGTCTTCCAGCACGTCCGCGCGCGGGAAAGCGACTGTGGTGTCGGTGAGCGTGACGTAGGAAAAATCGGGGTCAAGCGCATACCTGTTGTGCCCAGTGCGGTACGGGCTAATGAGTCTTGGCCTGCCGTACAGGCGGCGGTTGAGCGGCCACGTGTAGCGCCACCACTCGCAATCTCCGCGCTGAAATGCCGCGCGCTCGCGGAGCTTGCGCTCGTTCTTGGGTAGCTCGAGCCACGACTTCACCGAGTCCGGGAGATCGGCGTAGCGAGCTACATCTTCGAGATAGAGCGCATACGGAGCTTCATCGCTGATGTAGAACGCGGTGATGTCTGAATTCCTCGCCCGTCGTTTCACGAGGTGCTTCGGAAAGTCGAGCTCCGCGATGCGCTCCCGCGTGAAGCCGGAGAAGACAGTGTTAGCGCCGGTCTGCATTCCCTGGCCCAGCACACACAGCTCCGTCAACGTTTGGCCGGCACCGTCGATCTTGTCGTAGAGCCGTTTCTCCGCAGGGCTCGGGAAACGCCAAGGGGTGCCCGAGAGTCGAGTCCGCCTACTAAATGCTTCGAAGGGCTCAGACGATCGCTCCAATCCTCCCGCAACCTCCGCGGTGCTGACTCGCGCCGTCTCGAGCTTGCGAACGCTGACCGTCGATGCGTCGTGAGGCCGCGTCGTGTCGAACACGGCGATCGCCGTGGCTATGCCAGCATCGGCGAAGACCTGAAATGCGTTGAAGTCGACGAGCTCAGTCAGCTGCGCGCGCTGAGGTAGGTGGGCCCTTACCGGCTGAGCCTTCTCAGCCTCGAGAAAGGCTCGCGAGACAATGAAGCCAACTCGGTGCTTCGCGAGCGCTACGGCTTTTGCAAGGAAGTAGTAGTAGATGTCCGTCTTGTCTGTGTAGACCGCCGGATATGCCTGGCTTAGATAAGCGGGAATCGGGTGGTTGGCGCCATACGAAGCATCGACGTTGAAGTAAGGCGGGTTCCCGAGCACGACGTCGAAGCCTCCGTCTCGGAGGATCGAGCCAAAGCCCTCTCGGTCGCTGTCCCACTTGAACGGCCGGAGACGATGCTCCTCGTAGTCACTCAGTTCATCGAGCCGGCCCTGCGCGTAGAAGTCGGTCGAGACGAGTGAGTTGCCAACACGGATATTGCGCTCAAGCGAAGGCAGAATCGCTCCGCCGAGCTGCATCTGAGCGCGAACGTACTCGGGCGAGTCGGACTCCAGCGACTTCAAATAGAGGCTCAGCATCGTCACCTCGGCGGCCACAGGGTCCACGTCTACTCCGTAGATGTGGCGATGGAGAATTCGCGCCTTACCCTCGCTCGTTAGACGTCTCACTCCCTGCTCATCGCGGACGTGCAGGCGGCGGTCGACTGTCGGGTGCTGGGTGTAGTAGTCCTCGTAGTGCCGAATCAATCGGGCCAATGCGGCAAGAAGGAATGATCCGGAGCCACATGCCGGATCGAGCACCCGAAACTCCTCGAGTTCTCGCGGGCTCTTGCCGTCGATGAGAGGGTCGATCGTGAGCCGGACGATCTCCTCGACCACCCACTGGGGCGTGTAGTAGACGCCGCCGGCCTTTCGCACCTCAGGCTTAAGCTCGATGGAAACGGAGCGCCGATCGTCCAAGAGAAGCTCTGAGCCAAGCGCCCGTTCGTAGATGCTCCCAAGAATTTCGACCCCAAGCACGTCGAATCGATACGGCGACCAGGGTGAGTAGAGCCCTCGCAGGATGCGCTTGAAGAGCTCGGACTCGACAGAAAGCCGATCAGCGAGGTCAGGCTCCATCAGCCCACCGTTGTAGTTCGTCCTCAGGGGCCCGATCGCCTGAATAAAGGCTGCGTACGGCTCGTCAAGCTCCAGTAGCGGCCTCAGAATCTCGTCATGCTCGAGGCGCCGGTCTTCGCAGACGCGGACGAACACAAGACGGTCGAGCGTCAGCTGCGTGGCGTCGCTGAGCTGCCAAACATCGATGTCCTGGTTCTCGGCAGCGAAGCTCTGCGCTAGCTGCGAGCGCCAGCGCGAGAGGTCGCTGAGGAACGCGCGATCAACAAGGAGTTGACCACGCCGTGGCCCTTGCCCTTCTACGTATCGCGCCAGCGAGCCTGAAGCGACTGCGTCGCGGGAGAGAGTGCCCCAAAGCAGGTCCCAGTTGGCTGGAAATTCTCGGAAGTTCAGCCCGAACTCAGGAAGTAGTCCCGTGTTGGGCTCCTCGAGCACAGGCCTGTACCTGCAGTCGAAGACAAGCAGGTCCTCGAAATCTGTGAGCACGGCGATAGGCGTACCGGCCGACCATGCGTACGACTTCACCTGGAAGATCGGTCGCGGAGAGGCCACGTTCACCGATGGCCGCTTCGCCTCAACGAAGAACTGCCGTGCGCCGTTGATGCGGAAGGAATAGTCCGGGCGACGAACGGGAACTGCGCCGGCGTCGCGCGTCTCAGCAAGCGCAACTTCCACGCGTGCGTCCTCGGCTTCCTCGGCCTCCTCGAGAGACAGCTGACCCGCTGCACGATGTCGTTCAGACTGCAGTAGGGCGTACTCGAGAATGACGTCGGCATACGGACCGCGGCGACCCTCGTCTGCCACGTCCCACCCGAGAGCGGCGAAGAACGGGTCGATGAAACGCTGCCGCGTTGAGGTCTCGTCGAAGTTCTCCGAGCTGTAGTACGGCAGGTTCGCCTCGAACGCAGCACACAGCTCAGCGATGGCCATACGGCCGGATTCTTTGTCTTGAGCGATCTCTGGACTCATGCCGACCCAGGCGTGCGGGAGCGCCTGACTCTACTGAGCACGCCTGTCGTTGCTGGGTCGCAGTGTCCTTGGCCATCGCGCCGGTCGGCTGGCCACGAAACCGTTCACGGCCGTGCGCTTTAGCCTCCGATGCATACCCGAATGTCGCTGGTTCAGGATCCCGCCAACCCCGCGGGCCGGGCGGGGTCGCAGCCGAGGCAGCCGCACCTCCTTGCAGCCGCTAAAGAAGTCTGAGCGTTCGCCGCGGCTTCTCTCGCAGAAACCTCTCGTAGATTTCAGGCTCAGCTTGCTTGAGCGCCTTCTCGTCGAGCTCTCGAAACGACTCCGTCTTCCACGTCGCAAGCCCTTCCAGACCGGATGCCGTGCCGATCACCAGCTTCAGCTCGAGCTCCCATCGTTCGCGCTCACGCTTCGCGTCATCCTCTGCCTGACGCGCGGCGACGAGTAGTGTCGACAACTCTCGCTCGCGCGCTCCGGGCTCGAGGATGCGTCCGTCGCTCTGCTGCCGCGACAGCTGCTCAACCTCGCCCGCGCGGGCCAAGACGACGCGCTCGTATTCGCGCGTCGCCTCTATCGCGGTGATGAGCTCGTCGACGTCACACTCGTAGAACTCCTTGGCGGCGCTTCGATGCGATCTCCGGAGTCTGAGCCGCTCCTTAAGGAACGCCTCGGATTTCGAAGCGTGCTCGCTCTCGATCGTGTCGAAGAGGATCAGCGGCTCAGGGTTGCCGGTTGCCAGTTCTTTCCCTCTACGGTCGACGTTGATCGCCTTGCCAACCTTGAACAGATTCGACTCACCGCTTCGCAGCACATAGACGTATCCCATGGGCTCAAGCCTACGCCCCGACCGGTGGATCAAGCGATCTCTGTGCATGGCTCGAACCTCACGGTCACTTCGCTCGCCCGCCCGCACAACTGGTCCTGCCGCCAGACGTGGCTACGCTTGGTCGCCATGGGTCGCAGGTCGTCAGGGTCGGATGTACGGCGGAGCCAGACGTGAAGGCCGCGGTGCCGACAACGGACGCCTTGGAGGCCGTGGCGGCCGATCTTCACGCATGGATCTGTGAGCAACCGCTCTGGCGGCAGCAGGCGTTTCGCTATCTGCTTTCGCAGCCGCGCCTTGACGAAGACCAGCGGGCGGAGATACGCGATCTCCTCTGCGCGGAAGTCGGCTGTCTCGGCGTCAAGTCGCGCGCCGCCCCGAAGCCGATCGATAGCGACGAGATTGGGAGGCGGCAGGGAGTGCGGCAGACGAATCGCCTCCACCGACTCTTCGGACTCACTCAGGTCAATGCGCTCCCGGAGGATACGGAGCTCCGTTTCATTCCCGCCGGCCTGACGATCATCTACGGCCACAACGGCAGCGGCAAGTCAAGCTACGTACGCAGCCTGAAGCGGCTCTGCCGCTCGGTGGACCGTGACCAGTCGATTCTCCCGAACGTGCTCAGGCAGGGCGCCCAGGGTGGGCAGCCGCGGGCGCATATCGAGTGGGCGCCGCTCGGAGGCGAGGTGACGGGGCAGGAGTTCGACTTGTCCGACCCTGCTCTGAGGACGCCGGTCGCCGAAATCAGCATCTTCGACTCCCGCTGCGCGCAAATCTACGTCGATCTCGAGAATCAGATCGCCTTCGTGCCGAGCACCATCCGAGTGCTGGTACGACTCGCCGAGGAGCAGGTGACGATCCAGCGCGAGCTGGAGACGGCGATCGCCGCGACCGAGGCATCAAGGCCGGACTTCGGCGCGATTCCGGCGGGAACGAACGCGCGTTCAGCAATAGACGGCCTGAGGGCAACGAGCGCAGAGTCTGCCCTGGAGGAACTGGCGACTCTGAACGATGATGAGCGGGCACGGCGCAGTCGACTCGAGCTCGCGCTTGCTGCCGCCGCGACCGGCGAGAGCGAGCGACATCAAGCCCAGCTGCATGTTCAGGCACGAGGAGCGCGCGACCTGATCGAGCGACTCCAGGCCGCAGCCGGGATGCTGGCGCCGACCGCGGTCGACGAGCTCAAAGCAGCCGTCGAGGAACTGAGAAAGCGGCGAGTGGCCGTGATTGTCGCCGCCGAGGCGGCTTTCGCCGGCGAAGAGCTTGTCGGCGTCGGCGGCGAGCCGTGGAAAGCGTTGTGGGAGGCCGCGCGAAGGTTCTATGGGACGGCGCATGCGGATCACGCCGACGTCGTCTTCCCGGATACGAGCGAAGGGGCCGGTTGCCCGCTCTGCTTCCAAGACCTCGACGAGGCTGCGCGCGATCGGTTCCAGCGGTTTGACGCCTTCGTCCGCAGCGACTCCGAGGCCCGCGCGACAGAGGCCGAGCGATCACTCGACGACGAGCGCGCGCGCTTCTCAGAGCAGGCCATCTCCCGATGCCGCACGCTGTTCCTTGACACGCTCGCCGAGACGAACGAAGAGCTGCACCGGCTGGTGACGGACTGGCTGCGCGGGGCGGCCGACCTGCGCGAACTCCTCCTCACCGCTGCAGCAAGAGAAGACGAATGGCCGGCCGAGTCGCTGTCAGCACCACCGATCGAAGAGCTCGAGCGATTCGCGTCTGCGCGCGAGCACGAGGCAGAGGCCGTGACTCTTGCGGTGAAACCGGAGGAACGTGCGGCATTCCAGAGTGAGCTAGCCGAGCTCGCCGCGCGAGATGTCCTCGGCGAGCGCCTCGACGATGTCAGGAGATGGCTGGCCGAGCTCCGGCAGATCGCGGCCCTGGAGAAGGCGAAGAGCGAGTTGCGCACGCAGGGCATCTCGCTGAAACAGAAGGCGCTCAGTGAGCAAGTCGTCACGGCCACGCTGAGGGATCAACTACGCCTCGAACTGGACGCGCTCGGCTTCACGCACATTGCGTTCGAGCTAAAGGCGCGCGGCGAGCACGGGACGACGATGATCCAGTTGCGTCTCCGCGACGCCCCGGAGGAAAAACTCGCCCCCATTCTGAGCGACGGCGAGAAGCGCGCGCTGGCCCTCGCATTCTTCCTGGCCGAGATCGCTACAGCCGAGGGTCAGGACGGCATCGTGCTCGATGACCCCGTCTCTTCGCTTGATCAGGAGCGGCGGCAGGCGGTCGCCCAGCGCATCGCGAGCGAGAGCAGTCAGCGGCAAGTGATCCTCTTCACCCACGACATCGCGTTCCTCTTCCACGTCCAGCTCGAGGCCGAAGCTCTCGGACTGGAGCCGAAGGTGCAGCAGGTGTGGCGGGACGGTCAGGCGGTTGGTCGCACTGCGGCCGAGGCCCCGTTTGACGCCAGCCGCGTCAAGGAGCGCATCGCGTGGCTCGAGAGGACCCTGCAGGACATGCCGAAGGAGGGCGAGTTCAGGTCGGACGACGAGCGACGGATGCATGTGTCGTCCTGGTATCGCCATCTACGCGGCTCTTGGGAGCGAGCTGTCGAGGAGATTGTCTTCAACGAAGCGGTCCAACGGTTCACGCCACACGTACAGACGCAACGGCTGAATAAGGTCGCGATCACACCGGAAATGCTGGAGAGCATTGAGCACGGAATGAGCAACTGCTCGACGTGGATGCACGACCAGCCGGCGGCCGGAGCTGTCGCCCTACCCAGTCGCTTGCAGATGCGTGATGATCTCGACGCCTTTAGGGAGTTCTGCAAGAAGCATCGGCCGAAGTAGTGGCTAGGGGCGCGATCACGTGCCACGGGCCTGTCGGGCATACCACGGTTTGGTTATCCCTAGACCGTCCCTTAGGGCTGCTGCTGGAACATCCGGGCCTCACCCTTCGCCGCGGCGCCAGGAAACAGCACCTGCGCCGCATGGATGTAGCGCTCTGTGATCTGACTCTGCGAGTGCCCGGCCTTGAGCTGGATATAGCTCATGGGGTTCCCGGCGGCCGCCTCGTGCGTCAGTGCGGTGTGCCTGAGGTCGTGAAAGGGACGGAAGGGCTTCGTGATCCCAGCATGCTTGAGCGCCGGACGCATATATATACGTGTGAGCTTCGAGGGATCGAGCGGGCTCCCAAGCTCGGGATGACAGAAGACGAGCTCGTCATCTCCCCGGAAGTGAGTTCTCTGCCAGTGCTCCTGCAAGAGTGCGCGCGTCCGCGGCCCAAGCTCGATCAAGCGCCTGCCACTCCGTGACTTGGGTGTCGTGAAGCGGCCCTTAACGAGCGCCTCTCGCACCTGAACCCGCCCTTCAAGAAGGTGCACGTCCCGCCAGCGAAGGGCGAGAAGCTCCCCCCTTCGCATGGCCGTTCCGAGCGCGACGACGGTGATGGTGCGCGCGATATGCCACCACAGCTTCGAGTCGTCTTCCGAGTCTGTTTCAAGTTGGCGGTAAGCACTCAGAAGGCGTGCGATCTCGACCTCGCTCAGAACATGCAGCTCGGGCTGCTCGACTCGCGGACGCTCGCAGTCGGAGACGGGATTGCGGGAGATGAGCCGCCAGCGCACCGCCCGCTTCAGGATCACCTGCAGGCAGAGGAGGTGGTTCGTCACCGTCTTCGGCGAGTAGCCCTGCCGCATCTTCAAGGTGACGTAGCGATCGACGAACTCGGGTCGACGCTCGAGTTCCTGCAGCGTGTGCTTGCCAAGGGCGAGAACGAGGTGCTTGCGGATCATCTGCCGGTACCCGTCGACCGTCGTCAGCTTGAGCCCTCGTCCCGGCAGGTACTCGGAAAGCCAGCGCTCGCAGAAGGCAGCGAGCGTGATCTTCTCGGGATGGACGTAGCCCTCCCGCTCGATGTCGACGAGCCGGCGACGAAGCTCCTGCTCGGCTCGCTTTCGACTCCAGGCGGGCTCCTTGCCGAGCGTTTCCAGCACGCGCCTACCAGAGGCATCGCGGTAGCGAATCCGCCACACGACGCCATGTGTGCCCTCATAGCGCCAGACACGGCCCCATTTGGGTTCGCCTCGCCCGTTCTTTGCCATCTCAGCGCTCATTCCAAGCTTGTTCTGGGCGAGAAAGCCAGTCGTCCGCCGGCTTGCTGATCGGAGAGCCAGCGCTCGATGTCCTCGAGGCGGTAGCGGCGGTAACGTCCAAGCCGAAGGTGGGGGAGACGCCCATCCCGGGTCGCCTCGCGTACCCACGACTCCTTGACCGCGAGAAGCTCGGCCACCTCGGCCGCGGTGAGCAGGCGATCGCTCATCCGCCTGCCTCCTGTGACTCCGACTCCTCGACCTCGTTTCCCCAGAAGACCCAGCCCGGTCGTGCCTTCCCGCGCGCGAAGAGCTCGAGCTTCGAGGCATGCGGGTACATGCGCTCGATCAGCTCGTAGACGCAAGCGGGCTTCTGCGAGTGGCGACCGCGCTTCGCACTTACGACCGAGGCAACGCGATCCTCGGGATCGGGAGCAGGGAACGAGCCCTTGCGCCCGATCAGGAGGAGCTCGTGCTGGTTTCGCACCCAGTTGCCGGTCCCGGGACGATCCTTCACCCAGACGATCTGCGCCTTGTACGTGAAGCCCCAGGCCTCCATCACCTCGAGCGCCTCGGGGAGCAGGCAGTTGACCGCCCACAGGAAGAGAACCGCGTTCTCGGCGGCTGGAACCGCGTGCGCCTTGATCTCGGACACGCCGAGCGTCGGGTAGTGCTGCTCGGGCGCTGACGGGCTGTCGGGCGAGCCCATTTGCCAGGGTGGATCGGCGAGGATGACGTCGAACGGACCGTCGGGTAAGGGTGGCGCGGGCGATAGCGAGGCGTCGCGCCGCAGCCTCCTCACCCTCCGCGCGGCCGGAGCGGCATCGATCGTGCCGGCCACCACCTTCTCGAAGAGCTCGGAGTCATGCTCGTAGACGGTGATGACGTCCTGCGCCGTGCGTGGTGAGACGCCCGCGATGTCGGCGACGAGCTCGCAAGACTTCCCCCGAGGTGGCAACGTTGCCACCTCGGCGTTCTGGCGCAGGTTCGCGCGTTGCCGAGCGCGATTCTCCTCGCGCATCGCCTCGTAGTCTGCGAAGCGCACAGCGATCGCTGCCTTCTGCGATGCGCTCAGGTTTCGGCGCTCGATCGCAACCCGCACCAGGTAGGTGACGGGGTCTGAAGGTTCAACGATCCGGACAGGCACGAGCTCGAGCCCGAGCTCTCTCGCTGCCTTGAGGCGTGCTCGCCCGTCGAGGACGACGCCTTCGTGGGTCACGTCGAGGGGGACGAGGATCCCGTGCTCGGCGATTGACGAGCAGAGACCTCGGTATTCGGCGATGCTCAGCTCGGGAACGAGCGTCGCTTGCGGGTGGAGACGCAGGGCCGACGAGCGACGTGACTCGCCTTCGCCCGGTCTTCTGTGGGTGCTGATCATGGAGACGCTTGTCGGAGCGTTTCTCCACATTTCGGTTACAATGAGCTCTGATGGCTCGCGATCGCATCTCCTACGCCTGGGCGCTCAAGGTCCCCGAGCAGGCAGGCAGCGCCGACGGGGGGCTTGCCTTGGCGCGGCTTCTGGCCGAACAGGCGCTTGAATGGCGGCGCGAGGCCCCGCGCGGAAACCCGCGTCCCTACCCGCTGACGGCCGAGGAGCTCGCCCAAGAGCTCGAGCTTGATCCCGCGATCGTCGCCGAGCGCATCGCGCAGGCGCGCTACGTCGCCTTCGGCTCGCTCTCAGACAGCGGTATCTACGCGAAGCTCGCGCGCGAGCGCGGGCGAGGGGAGGAAGAGGAGTCGCCGAGCTGCAAGGCGCCCGACTGCGACAACAAGCTCCCTCGGCGACGAAGCGTCCGGCGCGAGTACTGCCATGCGCGCTGCAGGCGCCGCCACCACTACCAGCGCCAGCATCCCGACCCCCGCCCGGCACCGCACCTGCGCGGAGCGCGCGGCGGCGGGCCGGAGCCGCTCAGCCTGACGCAAGCCGAGCTCGAACGCGTGCTCGATGCGATCGCTCGGATTCAACGCGAGGACGACGAGGAGGAGTAGGGGTCATGGCATTCGACGGCATGCGGGTTGCGCAGGAGCCGGAGCGGCAGTGCTTACCCAATCCGTTACCTGAGCCCGCGCGCGAGTCTTTTCGACAGCTCGATCGATTCGAGAGTCCTCACCTCGCGCTTGACCCTGAGCAGCCGCTGGATGTCCGCGAGCGAGGGTGCGCTTGCGCTCCTGAGTAGCTCCCGCTCCGCGCGTCCAACGAGCTCACGGAATACCTCGAGGTCGGACATCGGAGGTGTGTAGCCGTCGGCCTCAGTCGCCTCGGATTTCGGAGGCTCCTGCGAGGCAAACGAGGCAGTGTGCTCTGCCTTCAGGATGCGCTCGACCCGTCCCCGATAGCAAGCATCACCAAATACGCTCTTCGCGATCTCTCGCTGGCTCACGCCGTTTGCGGCGAGCTCGAGAACGCGCTTGCGCTCCTCCTCGGTCCAGCTTGGTCGTCGTCCACGCGTGCTCATCGTGGTCACACATATGCCTCGGAACGAAGAACAAATCCAGTCGATATTCGCGGCTGCGCGCGCTCGACGACGGGGGGGGTGTGCACACTGGCGTCCCAAAAAACGGCCTCGGCTCGCGTGTGCCTCGAACGTCGGCAGGGTCTACGACGCAACGAACACGCGCCTGCACCCCGCCTCAAGAGCTGGATCACGCTTCAAGAGTCAACGAGCGCGACCATCTCCAGCCTTCCTGCGCCTCGGCCGCTCTCGCGGTCGCCAGGCGCTGGCTCCCTGGGTCGACCGTCTCGACCTCGTTCCGCTTTCGATCTCCGCTCTGGCCGCGGCTCGGCGGCGTGGACATCGCGCTGCTCCCCGGCGACGGGCCGCCGACCGCGCTCGAGCTGAAGTGCGGCGTCGGCCGCGACGCCCTCGGGCCGTGCGCATGGGGATGCCCTCAAGCTCGCGCTCGGGATCCAGGCCGGCCTTCTCTCCGCCGGGTACCTGATCGCGGCGACGACGGCGGCCGACTGGGCGAGCGGGCACCGGGGCGGGGCGCTGGAGCTGCGCGAGCGCTACCTGGGCGATCCGCTCCCGCTTGAGGTGCCTCGCCGCTTCACGACGCGGGCCGTCGGCGCTCCCACTGCCGCCACCAGTCCAGGGGCCGCGACCCGCACCTCCCAGCCCGCGCCAGCGACGGCGAACGGAGCGCGACAGATCGCGGTGCCCGACGACGAGCGCGTCCGCTGGCAATCGACGCTCGGGCAGTGAAGTCCGCTTAGCGGACGCACGGCGCCGAGGCGGTCTCGTCGCGGCGGTCTTGCTCTCCGGAGCCTCGACCGGTTACGTCTCGCCGAGCAGGACCCGGCGAATGAAGGCGGCCGGGTCTCGCGGGGCAAACGCGGCGCGTTCGTCCAGGCCCGGTCGGCGATCGTGGGCGTCTCGAGCAGGTGGGCAGCCATCTCAGCTGCGGGCAGCTCGCGCCAGGCGGCACGGCGTGGCTTCCCGCGACGGGCTGGAGCAGCGGCGACGACGGCGTCGGTGAGGCGGCGGAAGTTGAAGGTCAGACGGTGCTCGGGGGACGGCCCGAGCTTCGCGACCGCGGCCTTATGCTCCTTCGTCCCGTAGCCCTTGTGAAGCTCGAAGCCGTAGCCCGGGTAGCGCTCGCCCATGCGAGCCATGAGGCGATCGCGGGTCACCTTGGCCACGATCGAGGCGGCCGCGACTGTCGCGCTGGTCGCGTCTCCGCCGACGATCCGCTCGTGCACGGGCGCGCTGGCGCCGAGCGCGTAGCCGTCCACAAGACGAAGCTCCGCCCGCTCCCCCACGGCGCGGAGCGCCCGCTCGAGGCACGCTAGGTTGGCGGCGCGCAGCCCGATCCGGTCGACCTGGCTCGCGGGGATGGAGACGAGCGAGACTGCCTCGGCGTGGGCGAGCACGGCTCTCGCGAGCCGCTCGCGCTTGGCAGGCGCGAGGCGCTTCGAGTCGTTCACCTCCTCGAGGAGATCCCTGCCCGCGCCGGAGGCGAGCCGCTCCAGGTCGAAGAGAACCCCCGCGGCCATGATCGGGCCAGCCCAGCATCCGCCCGCCCCCACCTCGTCGACGCCGGCGATCAGGCGAACGCCACGAGCGCGGTCGTGGGCAAGGAGGGCAGAGTCGCTCATACGGGTGCGCCTATCGACAACCCCACCGAAAATCCGCGCCCTGCCTGAGTTAGTTCAGCTCGCCTGCGCGGAGTCCTTGCTCCTCGATGCGCAGGCTCTTGGCAAGTTCAGGCTCATCGCCCCGGACCTCCTCGATGAAGCGTTCGGCGTCCTCGCGGCGCACGTAGACATCTAATGCGTTGCCCAGGGGAAAGGTCGGCGACAGCACGTCGTCGACGACCGCGTCGGACATCTCGACGGCGCACCGACGAGCTGCCATGGTTCACCGATGCTCGTGTGCAGGCCGCGCGAGCGAAAAGGCGTGGCGGAACCCCGCCCACCCGCGCAGACTGATCTCACTTTCAGGCGGAACTGTGGCTGCAGGCGTGGCGTGTCTCTTCTTAGACTCGCCGCCGTGCACCTTCTCGCGCTTCTCGGGTCGGGTGCGTCCGCGGCAGCCGGGATGCCGTCCGTCAGGGATATCACCGACCTCTGGTGACCGGATCCCCTCGAGGCATCCGACGAGCGCCGCTACCCGTTCCACTTCTTCATATGTCCCGATGGGATAGACGAGCTTCGCCCACGCTCTCGCCCAGTCCGGGGTCGTCGGGGTCAGGCCGCAAGGGGCGCTCGCCTGCCCCAAATGTGCGGGAATGTCGCCTGATTCCGGTCGCTCATCGGAGCTCTTCTGGGACGTGCGCGCACACACTTGACGCCTGACGATCACGGAGCAAGGATCCTTTGCCAGCTCACCTATAGAGAGGAAGGAGCGCATGCCCGGAATGATCGCTCCGCTCGCAGCGGACAAGGTCGGCGACTGGGAGACGTGGATCGCAGAGTTGAGCGGTCCGCGGAAGGCTGAGTTCGACGACATGAATACGCGGCACGGCCTGACCGAGCACCGCGCGTACCTGCAACCGATGCCCGACGGGAGCTACTCGGTTCTCGTCATCCACGAAGGTCCCGGCGGTGACGGCTTCATGGCCAATGCGATGAGCTCGGACAATGAGTTCGATCGCTGGTTTATGGAATCGGTTGCGACGATCCACGAGCTCGATCCTTCAGGCCCGCTGCCGCCACTCGCGGAACGGCGCTTGTAAGACACCCGAGCGCTCTCGCGCTCCCTGGGGCCCCATAGGGGGCGCTGTCAATGCACGCGCGACTACTTGGGTGCCGTTGAGCACGGCGTCGCCTGCCTGCGCGAGTGTGCGGAAATGTCTCTTGACCAGCCACGCGCAGTGCTCAGCCTGCAGGTCACAAGCTCACGCGACCTCTAAAGGAGCCCGCGACCTCCGGGTCATGAGACGTTGCCTTCTTTGAGTCAACTGGCACCAATACGGCGCTCCTGCGTTACGCTCGATCAGCTCAGGTCAGCTGAGGTCAGCTCAGGTGGGCTCTGGTCGGAGGGCTTCGGGCAA
>DATLFI010000150.1:0-26421 GCA_035524895.1 Thermoanaerobaculia bacterium
AGGCGCCGTCGCGACGCTTCCACCTGCTCGCCCGCAGCGCGGGCGGCGACGAAGCGTTGGCTGTCGCGCTGCGTGAGACCACGAACGCGGCCGACCCTACCCTGGCGCGCAACTCGGTGGTCTCGATGCGCTCGCGGTACGCGGAGGGCGCGGCCGACCAACGCTTCGGCACGGTGCTGGTCGGCTCGCTCGCGGTGATGGCGCTCGTGCTGACCGCGGTCGGCTTCTACGGCTTGTTCCACCTCACGGTGCGCTCCCGCGAGCAGGAGCTCGGCGTCCGGCTGTCGCTCGGTGCGCGACCGAGCGAGCTGCTTGCGATGATCCTGCTCCAGGGACTGCGGCTGGTCGCCATAGGTCTCGCGCTCGGCCTCACAGCGTCCTTCCTGCTCCATCGTTGGATCGGCAGCTTCCTGCACGGCACCAGCACGAACGATCCTCTGGTGTTGGCCTCGGCGCTCGCGATCCTGCTCGTCGTCGCGTTCTCGGGAGCCCTGGGACCCGCACTGCGAGCGATGCGCATCGACCCGGCGCGAACGCTGACGCGAGTCGAATGAGAGGGATTGTCGCAACAGCGCTGTTCGGCTTGCTGGCGGTCGCGCTCGGCTGCGCGCGGGATGGCGGGACGCCGCTCCCCGCCCTCGACCCCGCGCCTCTACTCGCCGATGTCGCGTACCTCGCCTCCGACGAGCTGGAGGGCCGGCAGGCGGGCAGTGCCGGCGGTGCGGCGGCGCGCGCGTTCGTGCTCGAGCGATTCCGCCGCCTCCGGCTCGAACCAGCCTTCGACGGGTACCTGATGCCCTTCCTCTACGAGCGGGACGGGGAGGTCGTCGAGGGTGTCAACGCGGTTGCGAAGCTCCGCGGTACCGACCCCGCGCTGGCCGATCGGTGGTTCGTCGTGTCTGCTCACTACGACCATCTCGGCGTGCGCGGCGGTCTCGTCTTCAACGGCGCCGACGACAACGCCTCGGGCGTCGCGGCCCTGCTCGCGATCGCCGCGGACCTCGCCGAGCAGCCGCTGCGCAGGCCGGTGCTGTTCGCGGCATTCGACGCCGAGGAGGATGGTCAGTGGGGAGCCCGCGCGCTGGTGGACGCGCCGCCGGTGGCGTTGGAGCACCTGGTCCTCGCGGTCAACCTCGACATGCTCGGTCGCGACGACGGTGGCGCGCTCTGGGCCGCGGGCACGCATCACCACGCGTGGCTGCGACCGCCGCTCGAGCGGGCGGCGAGGCGAGCGGCAGTGGCCCTGCGATTCGGTCACGACCGTCCGGACGAGCCCGACGACTGGACGTTCGACTCGGACCACGCAGCCTTTCACGCCGCGGGCATTCCCTTCGTGTACTTCGGAGTCGAAGGACACGCGGACTACCACCGGCCCACCGACGACGCCGAGCGGATCGACGCCGAGTTCCTGGCCGGCGCCACGGCGCTCGTGCTCCGGGCGCTGCGCGAGCTCGACACGGAGCTGCCGTCCGGACCGGCTCGCCCGAGCTGATACTCTCGCTCTCCGCACGCCGCGCCATCACCGGCGCCGGCCCCCGAGGGGCGCAAGACCATGAACAAGGACCTGCACGACAGCCTCAACGCCCACCTCGCCCACGAGTTCGAGGCGTTCCACCGTTACCACGCGCTCGCCATCTGGTTCTCCCTGCACGACCTGCCGGGCTTCGCAACGTGGGTGCGCGGCCAGTCGAACGACGAGCTCGGTCACGCCAAGCGCATCATCGACCACCTGCTGGAGCGCGATCTCACCGTCGAGCTGCCGAAGCTGGCGAAGCCCAAGATGGAATGGGCGTCTGCGACCGCCGCCGTCGAGGCGGTGATGCAGAGCGAGAAGGAAGTCACCGCCTCGATCAACAAGCTCTACAGCCTGGCCGAGAAGGCCGGCGACCGGCCGGCGACGATCATGCTCCAATGGTTCATCAGCGAGCAGGTCGAGGAGGAGAACGTGGTGCGGGCGATCCTCGGCCGCCTCAAGCTCGCCGGCTCGAGCGGCATCGGCTTGCTGCTGGTCGACCAGGAGCTCGGCACAGGACAGGTGCCTGGCGCGATGGCCGAGCCGGCGTAAGGCCAGCGCTCCGTGTCCGAGCGCTTGCTCGCCTCGTACCATCCCACCTTCCTCGAGCACGACACCGGCTCCGGTCATCCCGAGAGCGCCGACCGGCTCCGTGCGATCCGCGAGTCGCTGCTCGGCGACCCGCTGGAGGGCCTCGAGTGGGCGACGCCGGAAGCCGCACCTGCGGCCGCGGTGCTGCGCGTGCACCGCCCCGAGTACCTCGAGCTCCTGGAGCGCCTTCGCGGCCGGCGAGGCCGCCTGGACCCCGACACGTTCGTCTCGGAGCGCAGCGTCGACGCCGCCTACCTGGCGGCCGGGGCTGCCCTCCAGGCGGTCGACGCGGTGCTGGATGGAACAGCGCTCACCGGCCTGGCGCTGGTCCGACCGCCGGGACACCACGCGGAGCCCGATCGTGCCATGGGCTTCTGCCTCCTAGCCAACGCCGCGATCGCCGCCGCCCACGCGCTCACGGCGCGCGGTGTCGAACGCGTGCTGCTGGTGGACTGGGATGTGCACCACGGCAACGGCGTCCAGGGCGCCTTCGCCGGCCGGCGCGACGTCCTGTACTTCAGCGTCCACCGCGGCAACGGCTTCTACCCAGGCACCGGCGCGCTCGACGAGGTGGGCTCGGGCGAGGGCACCGGATACACGGTCAACGCACCGCTTCCTCCCGGCTGCGGCGACGCGCTGTACGCCGACCTGTTCCGGCGACTGCTGGTGCCGGTGGCAGCGCGCTTTCGGCCCGACCTGCTGCTGGTCTCCGCGGGCTTCGACGCTCACGAGCACGACCCGCTCGGCGACATGGCGGTCACCGCCGAGGGCTTCGGCCAGCTCGGCGCTATCGTGCGCGAGGTCGCCGACCGCTGGTGCGAGGGCCGGCTCGCGCTCGTGCTCGAAGGCGGCTACGACCTCGCAGGCCTGGTCGCCAGCCTTCGCTTTGCGCTCGAGGCAGCTCAGCGCCGTGTCGAGGTCCGGGAGCCGTCGCCCTCCCCGGCGGAGCGTGCGGTGGTCGACGAGCTGTGCGCCGCCCATCGCGGTCACTGGCCGGAGGTGGGCACGGCCATTGGGGCTATCGACCGGAGTAGTCTTTGCACTCGTCTCTGATCTTCCGTCCCTGATCTTCCGCAACTGGCCCCGGTCGCTCTCAGCCTTCGACAACCCCAGCCGAGCTCGCCGCTGATCCATGCCGAGCATCTCGCCAGCACCACAATCCCCCTACGACCCCTGGCGCTCGCCGCCGGTCGACGAGGTCGGCGTGCTCGACCGAGTCGAGCGCTTGGGCAAGCGCAGCATCAAGACCGAGTCCAAGCTCGAAGCGCTGCGCATGATCCTGAGCATGCTCGACCTGACGACGCTCGAGGGCGCCGACACGCCGGGCCGCGTGCGCCAGCTCTGCGCCAAGGCACGCCGACTCCACGAGGACCCGCAGCTCGACCTCGAGCTGCCGCCTGTCGCCGCGGTCTGTGTGTACCCGTCGCTGGTGGGCGTGGCCAAGGAGGCGCTCCGCGGCACGCCGATCCAGGTCGCCTCGGTCGCCACCGCCTTTCCCAGCGGCCAGGCGCCGCTCGAGGCCAAGCTCGCCGACACGCGGTTCGCGGTCGAGGCCGGCGCCGACGAGGTCGACATGGTGATCTCGCGCGGGCGTTTCCTGGCCGGCGATTTCCAAGGCGTCTTCGACGAGATCGTCGCGATCAAGGAGGCCTGCCGCGCGGCACACCTCAAGGTGATCTTGGAGACGGGCGAGCTCGGCCCACTCGACGTCGTGCGTCGCGCCTCCGACCTCGCGATCGCTGCCGGCGCCGACTTCATCAAGACCTCGACCGGCAAGATCCAGCCGGCGGCGACGCTGCCCGTCACCCTGGTGATGCTGCAGGCCATCCGCGACCACTACCACCGCACGGGACTCCGGGTCGGCATGAAGCCCGCCGGCGGCATCTCCAACACCAAGACCGCCCTGCGCTACCTGGTCCTGGTGCGTGAGACGCTCGGCCAGGAATGGCTCACTCCCGACCTCTTCCGCTTCGGTGCCAGCACCCTCGCCAACGACGTGCTGCAGCAGATCGTGAAGCAGAAGACCGGCGTGTACCAGGCAGCGGAGTATTTCTCGACAGGTTAGCCTCCCGCGACAGCGAATCGCGGTCGCCGCTGCAGAGCTCTCTCACCCTGTTCCGCCCCCGGGATAACCTTCCGCCATGCCCTGGACCTACTCCCCAGCCCCCGAATCGATCGACCAAGGCGATCTGCACCAGCGCTACGGGCTCTTCGTCGGCGGCGAGTGGGTCGAGCCGCGGTCGGGACGGTGGTTCGACACCATCGACCCGGCGCGCGAGGAGAAGATCGCGGAGGTCGCCGATGCCGGCGAGCAAGACGTCGACCACGCCGTGCGCGCCGCGCGCTATGCCTACGAGCGCGTGTGGTCGCGCCTGCCGGCGCGCGAGCGCGGCAAGTACCTCTACCGCATCGCACGCATGATCCAGGAGCGGGCTCGCGAGCTCGCGGTGGTCGAGTCGCGCGATGGCGGCAAGCCGATCCGCGAGTCGCGCGATGTCGACGTGCCGCTCGCCGCAGCCCACTTCTTCTACTACGCCGGCTGGGCCGACAAGCTCGACTACGCGTTCCCCGGACGCCGCGCGCGACCGCTCGGCGTGGCGGCGCAGATCATCCCGTGGAACTTCCCCCTGCTGATGGCGGCGTGGAAGCTCGCGCCGGCGCTCGCCGCCGGCAACACCGCGGTGCTCAAGCCCGCCGAGACCACGCCACTCACGGCGCTCCTGCTTGCCGAGATCCTGCAGGAGGCCGAGCTGCCGCCCGGCGTGGTCAACATCATCACCGGCGGCGGCGAGACCGGATCGGCCCTGGCCCGCCACCCCGGGGTCGACAAGGTGGCATTCACCGGCTCGACCGAGGTCGGCAAGCTGATCCAGCGCGCGCTCGCCGGCACTCGCAAGCGCTACACGCTCGAGCTCGGTGGCAAGGCGGCGAACATCGTGTGCGAGGACGCGGCGCTCGACCAGGCGGTGGAAGGCATCGTCGAGGGCATCTTCTTCAACCAGGGCCACGTCTGCTGCGCCGGCTCGCGCCTGCTCGTTCAGGAGTCGATCGCATCCGAGCTGGTGCGCAAGCTGAAGGCACGCATCGAGACACTGATCGTCGGCGACCCGCTCGACAAGAACACCGACATCGGCGCCATCAACTCGGAGATGCAGCTCCGCCGCATCGAGGAGTACCTGCGCATCGGCGCCGAGGAGGGCTGCGAGATCTACCAGAGCTCGTGCGCGCTACCGGAGCGCGGCTACTGGTGCAAGCCGACGCTGTTCCTCGGCGCGAGCCAGTCACACCGCGTCGTCCAGGAGGAGATCTTCGGCCCCGTGCTCGCGGTCCAGACCTTCCGCACGATCGACGAGGCGATCGCGCGCGCCAACAACACACCCTACGGGCTGTCGGGCGGTGTTTGGAGCGACAAGGGCGCGAAGGCGTTCCGCGTCTCGAGCCGGCTACGCGCCGGCGTGGTGTGGGCCAACACCTACAACAAGTTCGACCCCACCTCGCCCTTCGGCGGCTACAAAGAGAGCGGCGTCGGCCGCGAGGGTGGGCTGCACGGGCTCGAGCCGTACGTCGCGCTCGAGCCGTGGGTCGAGATCGCGGCGGGAGCGCGGAGCGCGATCCTCGCAGGAGGTGCGCCGTGACCGAACGTCGTGGCCGCCGGACCGTCACGGAGGAGACGCCCGATCGCTCGCTGCGCGGTGAGCCGGAGGCGACGGGCGACGAGGCGGCCGCCGAACCGTCCCGCCTGCCCGTGCTCAAGACTTACAAGCTCTACGTCAACGGCCAGTTTCCGCGCACGGAGTCGGGCCGCTACGACAAGCTGCTCGACGCGCAGGGCCGCAACCTCGCCAACGTCTGCCGCTCCTCGCGCAAGGACTTCCGCGACGCGGTGGTCGCCGCGCGCGCCGCGCAATCCGGCTGGGCCGCACGGAGCGCCTACAACCGCAGTCAGGTGCTCTACCGCGCCGGCGAGATGCTCGAGGGCCGGCGCGAGCAGTTCGTCGCCGAGCTCGAGACGCAGGGCATGGCGCGCGAGGCAGCCGAGGCGGAGACGCTCGCCGCGATCGACCGCTGGATCTACTTCGCGGGCTGGGCCGACAAGGTGCAGCAGGTGTGGAGCTCGGTCAACCCGGTCGCCTCGTCGCACTTCAACTTCTCGTTGATCGAGCCCACCGGTGTCGTCAGCGTGCTCGCTCCGGAGGAGAGCGGCCTCCTCGGCCTGGTCTCGACGCTCGCGCCGATCGTGGTCTCCGGCAACACCTGCGTCGCGCTCGCCTCCTCCCGCTTCCCGCTCACCGCGATCACCCTCGGCGAGGTCCTCCACGCCTCCGACTTCCCGCCGGGCGTGATCAACCTGCTCACCGGCCGCCGCTCCGAGCTGGTCTCCCACTTCGCCTCGCACCTCGACGTCAATGCCATCGTGTGGTGCGGCGAGGACGCGGCCGAGTCGCTGCGCGTGCAGGAGGAGTCGGTGCGCAACATCAAGCGCGTCGTGCTCCGCGAGCGCATCGACTGGCACGGCCCGCACGCCGAGAGCCCCTATCCGATCCTCGACACGGTCGAGGTGAAGACGACCTGGCACCCGGTGGGAAGCTGAGGGCGCACCGCCCTTGAGCCTTCGCATCGCGGTCCTCGGTGCGACCGGGGTCTATGGCCGGCACCTGGTGCCGCGGCTCGCGGCGATCGAGCGCTGGCCCTCGCGGCAGGCGCTCATCGTCGCGGACGATCATCCGGCGCGGTGGCGCGGCGTGCTGGGCTACGTGTGCTCCGTCGCAGGAGCGAGTCCTCCACAGCCGGGCGGACGCTCGCTCATGCCGTCGTTCCGGGTGAGGAACGGCCGCGCGCGCGAGGCCCTGTCGAGGGCGCCGCTCTACGCCGACCATCGAGCCGGCCTGGTGCGCTGAGCGCCGCGACGGCCACGACTCTCCTTCGTTTCTGGGAACAGCTATCGCGCCATGACCGACCTCGAAGATCCCGCAGCCGCGGTCGACCGCGCCACCGGTCGCTACCGTGGTCGCACCATCGCGCGCCGCTTCGACTCGCCGGACGGCTTCGTCATCCTGGTCGGCAAGGCCGCGGACGACAACGACGCCCTGACCTTCAGAATCGGACGTCCCGACGACTTCTGGCTCCACGTCGCCGGCGAGTCTGGCTCGCACGTGATCGTGCTCAACGACGCTGATGTCGATCGGCTGCCGCGGGCGACGCGCGACCTCGCCGCTGCTCTCGCCGCGCGCTACTCGAAGGCGAAGGGAGGTGGCTGGGTCTCGGTCCACCTCTGCCAGTGCCGCGACGTCAGCAAACGCCGCGGCGCACCGGCGGGCGAGGTCCAGTTGCGGCGCTGGGACAGCGTCAAGGCGAAGCCGGCGCAGATCGACTGACGCCCGGGCTGCGCGACGGCTCGCCCTCGAGGATTGCCCCTCCGGGCTCCCTCTCCCGCGCAGCGGGAGAGGGCGGGGGGTGAGGGCCACCCTCGGCTGAGATGGCACAATGGAGGCAGCCCCCGTCAGTCTCCGCCATCGAGCCTCACCCGCCACGGAGCCCAGCCATGACCGAGCGCATCCCCGTCTCCGCCGTCCTGCTCGCAGCGTTCCTCGCGCTGCAAGCTTCGCCCGCGTCAGCGCAAGCGACCTACCAGACCCCCTCGCCGGCGCTCACCGCCATCGTCGATGCGCCGACCACGCCGGAGGCGATGCCCAGCCCGCAGGGCGACTGGCTGCTGCTGCTCGAGGTGCCCGCGCTGCCGGGCATCGCCGAGCTCGCCGAGCCCGAGCTGCGGCTCGCCGGGCTGCGCGTGCGCGGGCGCACGTTCGCGCCGAGCCGCGCGTTCACGTTCACCGGGCTCCGCCTGCTGCGCGTCTCCGACGCGGGGGAGCGCGCAGTCGCCGGCCTGCCGCCCTCCGATGTCGCGAAGCCGCTGCGCATCGCGAACCCGCGGTGGTCGCCCGACGGCGCAAAGGTGGCGTTCACGCTCGAGCGCGAGGACCGCGTCGAGCCGTGGCTGCTCGACGTCGCCTCGGCGACCGCGCGCCGCCTCGCCGACGTGCGCCTCAACCTCGCGGCGTTCAACGCGCCGTCGTGGCTGCCCGACTCCTCGGGGCTGCTGGCGGCGCTCGTGCCGGCGGACCTCGGCGCGGCGCCCGAGCCGCCGCTGGTGCCCGCGGGTCCGGTGATCGAGGAGACCGCGGGGCGCACCGCGCCCGGCCGCACCTGGCAGGACCTGCTGGCAAACCCCCACGACGAGGCGATGTTCGAGCACGTGTTCACCGCGGCGCTCGGGCTGCTCCACCTCGATGGCCGCGTCGAGCCGCTCGCGCCGCCGTCGCTCCTGTGGTCGTTCTCGCCGTCGCCCGACGGCCGCTACCTGCTCGTCGAGTCGCTGCACCGGCCGTTCTCCTACCGCGTGCCGGCATTCCGCTTCCCGCGCACCGTCGACGTGCTCGAGCGCACCGGCCGCACCGTCCATCGCGTCGCCGACCTACCCCTCCAGGAGGCAGTCCCGATCACCTTCGGCTCGGTGCCGACCGGACCGCGCAGCGTGCACTGGCGCGCGGACACAGCGGCGACCGTGGTCTGGGTCGAGGCGCTCGACGGCGGCGACGCCAAGGTCGAGGCAGCGGAGCGCGACCGTCTGTTCGCATCAGCGGCGCCGTTTGCGGGCGAGCCGGCGGCCCTCGCCACGCTCGACCTGCGCCTCCGAGGTGTGACCTGGGGCAACGACGGGCTGGCGCTGGTGACCTCGTCGTGGTGGCAGACGCGCCGCGAGAAGGTGCTGAAGATCGCCCCCGGTGCGCCGGGCACCGAGGCGAGCGTGCTGTTCGACCGCCAGTACGAGGACCGCTACAACGATCCCGGCAATCCGCTCGTGCGCTGGAACGACGTAGGACGCCCGGTGCTGCGCACCGCGGACTCCGGCCGCGCGCTCGTGCTGCTCGGGTCGGGCGCGGCGCCCGAGGGCGACCGCCCGTTCCTCGACGTCTACGACCTCGCGAGTGGGCGCGGCGAACGGCTGTTCCGCTCGGCGGCGCCTCACTACGAGCAGCCGCTCAAGCTCCTCGGTCCGGAGGACGCGGATCCGAAACTGCTGCTTGTGCGCCGCGAGTCGGTGACCGACCCGCCCAACTACTTCGTGCGCGACCTCGAGACCGGCGAGCTGCGCCAGCTCACGCACTTCTCGCACCCGACGCCGCACCTCGCGGGTTTCGGCAAGGAGCTCATCCGCTACCAGCGCAACGACGGCGTCGAGCTCACGGGCACCCTCTATACCCCGCCCGGCTGGAAGCCCGCCGACGGCCCACTGCCGACGCTGCTGTGGGCCTACCCCAACGAGTTCAAGAGCGCCGACGCCGCGTCGCAGGTGCGCGACAGTCCGTACCGCTTCGACCGCATCAACCACTGGTCCTCGCTGATCTGGCTCGCCGTCGGCTACGCCGTGCTCGACGATCCCGCGATGCCGATCGTGGGCGAGGGCGACGCCGAGCCAAACGACACCTACGTGCAGCAGCTCATCGCCAGCGCGCAAGCCGCGGTCGACGAGCTGGTGCGCCGCGGCGTCGCCGATCGCCAGCGCATCGCGGCCGGCGGACACTCCTACGGCGCCTTCATGACCGCGAACCTGCTCGCGCACTCCGACCTGTTCGCGGCCGGCATAGCGAGGAGCGGCGCCTACAACCGCACGCTCACGCCGTTCGGGTTCCAGGCCGAGGAGCGCACGTTCTGGGAGGCGCCCGAGGTCTACTTCGCAATGTCGCCGTTCCAGAACGCCGACAAGATCGACGAGCCGATCCTGCTCATCCACGGCCAGGCCGACAACAACTCCGGCACCTTCACGGTCCAGAGCGAGCGGATGTACGCCGCGCTCAAGGGTCTCGGCGGCACCGCGCGGCTCGTGCTGCTGCCCCACGAGAGCCACGGCTACCGCGCGCGGGAGTCGGTGCTCCACATGTTGTTCGAGCAGGAGCAGTGGCTGGAGCGGTGGCTGAAGCGCGAGCCGGCGAGCGAGCCCGTGCCGTCGTCCGGATCGGCACCGGAGTAGAAGCTGCGGTTGGCGCGCAAGATCTTGCCGGCGCCGTTGGTACCGGCCAGCACCCAGATGCAGGGCACTGGGGCCTACCGGCTCTTGAGGGCCGCCGACCGAGCCGCCCGTCCGAGCTCGACGGGTGAGGCCTCGAACAACCTCCGACCGGCGCTCGCCGCGGCTGGCCGCCGCATCCGCTCGACGAGCGAGTCGAGCTCGTCTCGCAGGCTCTCCAGGACCGAATCCTCGGGCGCCACGCGTGTCGCGAGTGCCTCGTACTGCTCGATCGAGAGCATGACGGCGCGAGTCTTGTCGTGGCGGGTGATCGCCACGATGCCATGGACGATGGCGCGGTCGAGGACCTCGCCGAAGGAGTTCTTCGCCTCGGTCGCGGAGTAAGTCTCGACCTCTACCAGTTGTCCGCGGTGGTTCCTGACGGTGGTGGCCATGCTTCGAATCCCGGTCGCCATTCTATCCATTTTGGCCACTTTGGCTACTTTTCTCGCGTTCTCGTGCCCGTTTACTCAGTACAGCTCGTACACCAGGATGCGCGCGTCGAGCGGCCCGTTGCGCACGGGGGTCCGCCGCGCGGGACGCAAGCCCACCTGCTTGGCGTGCGAGGGGTCGCCGGCGAGCACCACGGCGCGGTAGCCCGCAAAGGTTTGCTTGAGCAGGTCGCCGAGCCTCCGCCAGGAGTCCGCACCCCCGCCGAGGCGTTCGCCCCACGGCGGGTTGACCAGCACCAGCCCGGGGAGCCCGGGCGGGCGCGCCATCGCGAAGGCGTCGCCCGTCTCGAGCACGATCGCTGCGCCACCGAGCCCGGCCGTCGCCAGGCTCTGCCGCGCGGCTGCGACCGCGGTGGCGTCGTGGTCGCGACCGTGGAGGTGCAGGTCGGCGACCGGCAGCTCGCCGGCGCGCGCCTCGTTGCGCAGGCGCGCGAACGCTGCCGCGTCGAAGCCGGGAAAGCGAGCGAACTGCCAGTGGCGACGCAGCAGACCCGGTGCGCGCCGCAGCGCGATCCAGCCGGTCTCCACCAGCAGCGTCCCGGAGCCGCACATCGGGTCGACCACGGGCCCGAGGCCGTCCCAGCCACTGGCGATCGCGCAGGCGGCGGCGAGTTGCTCGCGCACCGGGGCCACTACGCCCGCTGGCCGATAACCGCGACGATCGAGCGGCACGCCCGAGGTGTCGAGCAGCAGCGAGGCTCGCTCGTACTCGAGCCACAACCGCAAGGGCAGGTCTGGATCGCGCCGCGAGACCTCCGAACGGCGACCGGCGCGCGCTCGCTGGGCGTCGACCACCGCGTCCTTGGTCCGCAAGGCCACGAAACCGGAGTCGCGCAGGCTCGAGCCCGCGCTGGTGGCTCGCACCGCGAGCGTCGCTCTGGGATCGAACAGGCCCCTCGCGCCCACACCGCCCCAGGACTCGTCGCCGGCAGCGATACCGAACACGCCACGATAGAGGGCATCCTCGTCGACGCACTCGAACGAGCCGAGCTCGACCAGCACGCGGTTGGCCGTGCGCAGCCACAGGTTCAGCCGCCACACGTCGAGCCAGGAGCCCGTCGCGGCGACCGCTCCGCGCAGCGGCTGGACCTCCCGGCCCAGGAGAGCCGTCATCTCGACGCCAAGCATTCTCTCGAGGCCGAGGGCGCAGGTGGCGACGAGACGCAACGTCATCAGGACTCCGAAGATGGGAGCTTAGCCAGCTTCGGCTGCCGGGCAGCTCGCTCGTGGCAAACTGCGGCAGCGGACAAGATCCGCCCGCACGGCAGGGACGGCACGTACGGCACCCCACGGCACGCACCAGACGAGGCAGTAGATCATGCGCCCCACCCATCACGCCTTTTCGACCGCGATGCGCGGCTCGTTCCGTCTCACCGCCGCGACACTCGCGTCCTCGCTGGCGCTGCTACTCGCGCTCGCGTCCTGCGCGCCCCCGAGCGAGGCTGCCGGCGGCGAGCTGGGAGAGGCCGTCCGAACCTCTATCGACTCGGGCTCGGCGACCTTCGACCACACGGTCTGGGACCGCCTGCTCGCGGGAGGCACCCGCGACGGCCTGGTGGACTACCGGTACTTCGCGGAGCGCCGCGGCGAGCTCGACGGCTACCTCGAACGCGTCGCCGAGGCGCCCCTCGCCGAGCTCTCCGCGAGCCACCTCGAGGCGCTCCTGATCAACGCCTACAACGCCTACACCATCGTCTCGATCCTCGACCACCCGAACGTCGCCTCGATCCGCGACATATCAGGCGTGTGGGACAAGCTCACGCACCGCGTCGGCGGCTTCGACGTCACGCTCGACGCTATCGAGCACCAACTCCTGCGCCCCTACTTCAAGGACCCGCGCATCCACGTGGCGGTGAATTGCGCCTCGATGTCGTGCGCGCCCCTGCCGCCCTGGGCATTCAGCGGCGAGCACCTCGACCAACAGCTCGAAGACTGGACGCGGCGCTTCTTTGCCTCGCCGAAGTTCCTCTTGCTGGAAGACGAGAAGCTATCGGTCTCGAAACTGCTCGAATGGTACGGCAACGACTTCACAGCATCCGACGCCAACCCCCGCGCCGACACCTTGCAGGCGTTCATCGCCCGCTACGGACCGGAC
Source organism: Thermoanaerobaculia bacterium (assembly GCA_035524895.1). Classification (GTDB taxonomy): domain Bacteria; phylum Acidobacteriota; class Thermoanaerobaculia; order Multivoradales; family Multivoraceae; genus DATLFI01. The sequence continues at coordinate 12,717 of DATLFI010000150.1, forward strand.
GACGTGCGTTCCTTCGTCGAGCGGTACACCGCCCGCCACGGTGCGCCCCCGCCGCTCGCGTTTCTCGACTACGACTGGTCGCTCAACCAGGCGCCGGCGCGCTAGCGCTCCGCGGGGCGGCGATCGGTCGGGCTCACCACCGGGCCATCCGGGTTCTCGCTCGAGAGGCCGAGCGCGCGCTTGAGCCGGAACCAGGCGCGGCGCAGCCGCCAGAAACGGCTGTGCTTCATCCGCTCGATGATCTCGGCGAGCTCGAAGACCCGCTGGCGGTGCCGGAGGTAGTTCTCGCGCGCGGTCAGGTACAAGAGACGCTCGAGGCCACCGCAGTAGAGCGCGCGCCGCACGCCGGTCGCGCTCACCGCCTCGACCACCACGATCGCATCAGCGCGCCGCACCGGGACCGGAAGCCGAATGTCCAGGCCGAAGCCCGAGGTCGAGAATCGCTCGTCTCCGAACGACGCCGCGATGTCCGGTCGCGGCTGAAGGTCTCGGTAGTCGCCCAGCCGCTCGCCGCCCACCCACACGGTCACCCGCTCCACCCCGCTACCGCGACCGATCGCCCAGCCCGTGAGCCGCAGCTCGCCGGGACGCAGGGCCTCGCAAGTCTCGATCTGTCCCTGAGGACCCGGGTCGAGGACCAGCGAAGCGGGATCGGGAGCGTCGGCGGGGCTCACCAGGTAGAGGTCCTGGTAGGCGCACAGCCCGCGCGGCACGCGCCGCCACCGCCACGCGCGCTGCGAGGTCGCGCGCGGCGTCTCGATGACCCGCTGCACGTACTCCTCGGTGACCCAGGTCGAGCCGTACTCGGCGTGGTCGATCGTGCGGCTCTCCGAATGCGGACGGAAGCAGATGCCCGCGGGCGGCATCGCGAGCTCCGGCGGCAGCAGCTCCCGGTCATGCACGCTCATCACCAGGAGCCCTTCGGGGGACAGCATTCCGGCGAGCCGGTCGAACCAGGGCGAGAAGCGCTGCGGCGGCAGATGGGTGAAGAGCGAGCCAACGTAGATCAGGTCGAACGGCGGCGCCCCGGGCGGCGGCGCGAGGTCCTCGGGTCGCGATGCCGACCCGAAGCCGTGCACGCCGAAGTGGCGCTGCTGGAACTCCACCGCGTCGCCGAGGATGTCGCACACCCACAATCGCTCCGCCGGCAGGCAGCGCAGGAGGAAACGGGTGATGCGCCCGTAACCGCAGCCGAAGTCGAGCATGCGGCCGACCCGGCCGAGCCCGCCGAAGCGCGCCGCCGCGATGCGCTCGATGGTCTCCGCGATCTCGAGCCCAGACGCGAAGTAGGCGGTGAGCCCTGCGTCGAGGTCGCCCGCCGCCTCGGCGATCGCGAACTCGAGCATCTCGTCGGCCGGATGGATCGCGCGGTCGACCTGCTCGCCGTCCGGCAGGCGCAACCGCAGGAACGCGTCGACCCAGGGATGCGCGCCGGGAACGAGCGCGACGTCGGGCGGGGCGAAGGTGGTAGCGACGCTCAAAGGGGTCTCACCGCAGCGGCGCACGCACGCCGGTTCAGGACTGAGGCCGATTCTATCGGCAGGCGCCGCCAAGCCGCGGCGTCTTGGCCGCGGGCCGAGGATCGTGGAACGATCCACCGCCGCGACGTCTCTCGCTAACGGATCGCGAAAGCTGCACCCGCACGGTTTCTCGTCGACGGGCGCGGCGCCGACCCATGCGCGTCTTCCTCGCCATCCCGCTACCCGCGATCCTCCAGCAGAAGATCGCGGAGCATGTGGCTCCGCTCGGGCAGCGGCTCCCTGCCGCCAGGTACACGCCGGCGAGCTACCTGCACCTGACGCTTCACTTCTTTGGCGAGCGCAGCGCGCAGCACGTCGCCGAGATCGCAGTCGCGCTCGAGCCGGTGCTGGCGGAGCATCGACCTTTCGAGCTCGAGATCGAGGCTGCCGGCGCCTTCCCTGCGAGCCGGCCGCGGGTGCTCTGGCTTGGCATCGCTCGGAGCGAGAGCCTCCTGTCCCTGCACCGTGACGTGACGCAAGCACTGGCCGCGCTCGGCGAGGAGCTCGAGGAGCGGCCCTACCACCCGCACCTGACGCTGGCGCGTGCGAAGGCTCCTTGGCGGCGCGGGCATCTCGAGACGTTGCGCGACGCGTTGCGCGAGCTCGGGGAAGAGAGCTTCGGGGTGCAGAGCATCGTGATCTTCGAGAGCCACTTGGGCCCGGGCGGGTCGCGGCACGAGAAGCGCGTCGAGCTGCGACTATCTGGTGGGATGCGCAGCAGCAGCCACGGCTCATTCCAGTCGCCGGAATGATGGGCCATACGTCGCCGCCCGCGACGGAAAGAGAGGACCGGGACTGGCCCGTCTAGAGAATTGCGCTGAGCGAACACCCGCGGGTCCACGCCGATCTGTGATGAGGGCCGCCCGAGGAACAGCAGATCGAGGCCTTCTGCAACCACGTGGCCGGCGCCGCCCTCGGGCCGCGAGCCGGGATTCTCGCCGCGGTCGGTGCTGGTCTGAGACGGCCGTCCTGGCCCGATGAAGAGCTCCGGCGACTCTCGGAACGCTTCTCGGTGAGCCGGGAGGCCGTGCTGCGGCGACTCGTGACGATGGGACGAGTCACTAAGGCGTTCTACCAGCAGAAGCGGGCGCAGTTCCAACGATTGCGAGGAGTACCTCGAACGAGAACGCCGCAAGCGCAAGGAAAAGGGAGGCACTGGCACGCCGCCCGATCGCCGAGCCGTCGGAAGCGCGGGCCCGTACTTCACTCGTGCTGGATAGCTACAGGCAGGAGAAGATCACGTCGAACGATGTCGCCGATCTCCTGGAGCTCCGCTGGAAGCACCTCCCCAACTTCGAGGAAACGGTGCTAGAGGCGGTAGAGGTCGCCTCCTGAGGTGCGCTAGCTCTCGGCCGTTACGCCGGCTCGGCCCAGCTCGCCCAGCCGGTGACGAAGCGACTCGATGGCCCGCCGGTCCTTTGACGGGGCGTCTCGGAGTTCCGCCAGGGCCTCATCGAGGAGTCGCATCGCCGCCTCCGAGGATCCGAAGGTGTGCTCGAGAGCGGCCAAGGCGATGATCTGCTGTTGCGGCGAAAGGACGAAGCATTCGGGCGGTCGAGGCGCCGCGAGCGCGTTCCTCATGGCTTCCACACTCCCATAGGCCGTGAAGTACGGAAGAACGAGCGCTTCCAGCTCAGTGACGATGCTCTGCACGGTCTGGTCGACCGGGTGCGACTCGTCCAAGGGCCACTCGAAGTAGTCGCGATTCTCGTGCAAGAAGTGAAAGGGGGTGAGAACCGTCGGCGTGACGGTACCCTCGTTCGTGGAGCCGCTCTCGAGCAGATCAGCTATAGCGTCAATTGCGATACCGGCGACGCCGGCGATGCGATAGCCGCCGTCTGGCGTTCGACGGCAGTGAAACCTCAGGACGTCCGTGACATCTCGTCGCCTTCGCAGATAACTCAACGACACTTCTCGCACGAATCCCATCGCCTTCAGCTCGCGCCTCAACTCCGCATCGAGCTCGGTACGCAATGTCCTTGGAGTCATGGCGGCGGCTCCCAAAGCACCTTCAAGACCGACCGGATCGCCAGGCCCTCGTGGGTTCCCACGCCAGTGGCACCGTGCTGGTTCACCCATCGATCCGCCGCGAACTGTTTCCTGGCAGGGCCATCGAAGCGCGCGAACGCAAGATCCGTCGACTTGATCTCCACGGCGTGGGCCAGTCTCGTCTGCGGGTCTCTCAAGACCACGTCGTAGCGCCGGTTCCCGAAGGGCGTATGGACCGTGACCTCGCGCCCTACAACGTCGTAGCCTTGCGCGCGTGCACTGGCTATGAAGTCATCCACCGCAGCCGAGCCCGGGACGAGTTGGCCCGTACTGCTTCTCGGCCCGAAGCGACCCAAGGCATCGCGCGGCTGGTCTCGCGAGTGGTGGCTTCCGGGTCTCGTACGGTGACCAAGCTGTGCTGCCTGAAGCTCAGCGCGCGACGCGAAGCCACTGCCGTCGGCCGCCGCCGAGGCGGCGTCACCGAGGTCTACACCGGGGCGGCCGGCCGACTCAGTGATGATCGTGTAGCCAGAATGCGCGGATCTGTTCGGCCGCGGGCGACCGACGGCCTGAGCCAGGCTCCCCAAGTCTCCCGGGCTGATTCCCAACAGCTCACCCGCCGCCGCGTCCGCCCCCTGCCTCGCTCCCGCCGCGACCGCCGAAGCCATCGGCGCTCCACCGGCGCGTGCAGCTCCGTAGGCGATTCGGCCGCTGACCCCCACGCCGGCGATCGACCACTCCAAGTGATCCGGCTCGATCCGGCCGCTGGTGTCGATCTCCTCGAAGCCCGCCGTGAACTGCGAGGCGCCGATCGTCGCAACCGCCTCGTCGGATAGCGGCTTTCGACCGTGCTCCTCTCGAAACTGCCTCCGCCCATCCATCACGATGTGATGGATCGCCTCGTCGCGGTCGGCGACTGCCAATGGATCGCCGGCGTACTGGTGCTCGAAGAAGCGCGCGATGGCCTGGCAGAAGCCGCTCTGCTGCAACGCTCCGACGCAGCGACCGTCGCGGTCGAGGTACGTGGTCGGGTTCGCGTAAGCGTAGACGTACGGATGCAGCGATCGTGGCTCTTCCGTCGTTCCGCCGAAGGGATCGACGCTGAGAAGTCGACCGATCTGCGGGTCGTAGTAGCGCGCTCTCGCGTAGTAGAGGCCCGTAACCTCGTCGAAGAGATGCCCCGTAAAGAGGACGGGGTTCTCTGAGTCACCGGCTCTAGCCTGTGGCACTCCCCATGCGTCATAGCCGTAGCGAACGGCGAGAGTACCGTCGCGCCGGCTCAGGCTGACAGGAGAGCCGAGCGCATCGAGTAGGTAGGAGAGCTGCCCTTCTTCCGCATGGTCGAGCGCCGTCAAACGGTCGCCGGAGTGGCTGTAGCGCACGATCGTTCTGCCACTCGCGTCGAGCTCCGCGACCAGTCGATCCTCGTCCCAGAGGTAGCGGACGGTGCCCTCGGCGTCGCTCTTCTCGATCCGCCGGTCCTGGTAGTCGTACCGGTACGACTGCACCGTCGCGCCATCACGCCGCACCTCGACCAACCGGTCGAGCACGTCGTAGACGTACTCCCAGCGGACGCCGGCCTCGTCCTTGCCAACGAGATTCCCGTTTGCGTCGTACCGGTACGTCGCGGACGACGAGCTCGGTTGCGCAATCGCAGTCGCCGCCAGGAGTACACACGTCAGGGCGAGACGCGCCACGAGCCTCATCACTCTCTCCTTGCTGGGAAACAGCGATCTTAGCGCCTCAGGCGCATTCCGTGTACAGCTCTTGAGCGCCAAAATTCCGTCGGCTCCAGTGTGATGGGACCGACTCGAGGCTCCATGCGATCGCCTGCTGCCCACCGGGAAGGCATGGCCAAGGAAGGTGCTGCCCGGACATCTCAGAGGAGGCGAGCGGCACCGCGATCGGAGAGACGTGACCGACCGACGCGCCACAGCGGCAAGACCTACGAAGTTGGCTAGACTCAGCCCACGCTCATGATCGCTCGCTCTCCCGAGGACGTCCTCCGCCCGCTCAACGACGTCGAGCGGAGGAACGCGCCAAAGCTCCTCTATCTCGAGGGGGACGTCGCCCTCCTGCGAGCAGCGCCGCGCATGGCCGTCGTCGGCGCCCGCCAGGCCTCGCCCGAGGCGCTACGACGCACCGCCCGGCTCGCGCGTGAGCTAGTGGAGCTCGGTGTGACCGTGGTAAGCGGGCTCGCGCTCGGCGTCGATACCGCGGCACACGAGGGCACGTTGGCCGCCGGCGGCCGCACCGTTGCGGTGCTCGGAACGCCGCTCGACGACGTCCACCCGCGCCAGAACCGCGCGCTCCAGGAGCGCATCGGTCGCGAGCACCTGCTCGTCTCGCAGTTCGCGCAGGGTACGCCTACGGTTCCATCGAACTTTCCCCGCCGCAACCGCACCATGGCACTCCTGTGCGACGCGACGGTCATCGTCGAGGCCGGGGAGGGAAGCGGCACCCTTCACCAGGGGTGGGAGGCTCTCCGGCTGGGACGGCCGCTCTTCCTGCTGCGCTCGCTGTTCGACCGCACCGACCTCTCGTGGCCCGCCGAGATGCATGCGCACGGAGCCGTCGTGCTGTCCGGCGTCGAGCAGCTCGTCGACGCTCTCGCGCTCGGAGCCCCTGAACCGGACCTCTTGGTTGCACCCTTCTGAGCTCCGGTTCGGCTCGCTCCTCGTCTACACCAAGCGCGGGGCGAGCGAGGTCTCCCGGCGGGCTCAAGTCTTCGTCACACGCCGGCTCAAGGCCAATGCGGTCGTAGTGGTCGATCGCGGCGAGCCGGTGACGGCCACGACGTACCTGGCACGCAGGTACTGCGAGCTCGTGCCTGGCACGGCACTCGATGGGTGGATCGACGGCGAGACGTTGCTGGTGCCGGTTCCCGGCAGCGGCTTGACGGTGCCACACGCTTTGTGGGTGCCGCGCAACCTTGCCAGCGCGCTCCTGGCTTCGGGTGTCGGAGCCGCAGTAGCGCCCTTGCTGCGGCGCGAGCGCCGCGTAGCGAAGTCTGCCTTCGCCGATCCCGGTTACCGTCCGAAGCCTCGTGAGCACTACGAGTCCATGAGTCTGGAAGCCACGCTGGTGGGCTCGGTGCCGCCGAAGCTGTGCCTCATCGATGACGTGGTGGCGAAGGGGTCCACGCTGCTGGGGGCCGCGTGGAGACTGGCTGAAGCGTGTCCAGACGTGGAGATCCGCGCCTTCGCGGCTGTCCGCCACGTGGGATACCGGGAAGAGATCGAGACCATGATCGAGCCGGTCCTCGGTAGCATTCGCCTCGACGCCGATGAGGACGCAACCCGAGAGCCGTAGAGTCTCACCACTTGGAACGTGCTCGGTGCTGAAAGGGGGCAAACCGACGCTCAAACTACCTCCCTTCGCCTCCGATACCTCGTTCTCTACCCCCTATCCGGTGGATCCAGGGCCGCGTCACGAAGGCCGCTGGCTCCAAGGACCACTCCACCCGCGTTCTGCGCATGGCCCAGTACGATGAACGCCCTCCGCGACGCCTGCACCGCCACCTTCGAGCGCAAGCTCACCGATCGGCGTGTGCTCATGGTCCACGATCCGCGATCCGCGCCGGGAGCTCGGGTCCAGGCAGGCGGCGATGAAGACGATGGGGTTGAGCCCCGCCGAGCCGCGCCGCAAGTCAGTCGATCACCGCGACCCGAAGCTCACCCCGCACCCAAAGGATTGCCGACGGCATAGTCGTGGACCTTCGCCGCCGAGTCGAAGCCCAGGCCGCAACGGGTCGAAGTCGTAGCCGGAGTGGTCATGTGCAACTAGCGCGCCTTCAGCTTTCCGGCGTTTCTCGAAAGATCCCAGACTCTCCCGCCGGACCGCCCCCAGCACCGAAGCCCTCGGCGTCACGACCACCGCATGCGCTACCTCCGACTCCTCCTCCGCGCCCCCCTCGCAGCGCTCCTCAGCCTGGTGTTCTGGCTCCTGACGCTCGCCGGCAACGTGCTGTTCTTCCCGCGCCGGGCGTTCCGACAGCGCCGAGCGTGGCAGCGGTACTTCTACCGCACCTGGGCACGGGTGCTGTGCCGGCTGCTCGGCGTGCGCGTCGAGCTCGAGGGGGCGGTCCCGGACCTGCCTTGCCTGCTGGTGACCAACCACCTGAGCTACCTCGACATCGTGGTGACCGCGAGCGTGCTGCCGGCGCGCTTCGTGGCGAAGCATGAGATTCGCTCCTGGTTCTTCGTCGGCTGGATGTGCCGCACGGTGGACACCATCTTCGTCGACAGGTCGTCGCGCCGCGACACCGTGCGGGTCGCTCGCGAGATCGCGGAAGGGCTCACCGCGGGCGACGCGATCGTGCTGTACCCGGAGGGCACGTCGTTCGCCGGCCACCGCGTCGGCAACTTCAAGCCCGCGCTGCTCGCGCCCGTTGCCGACGTCCAGCTACCTGTGCGCTACGGCGCCATCCGCTACGCGACGCCGCAGGGCGAGAGGCCGGCGTACCTGGCGGTCGCGTGGTGGGGCAACATGCCCTTCGGGCCCCATGCGCTCGGGCTGCTCCAGCTGTCGCGGATCGAGGCGCGCCTGAGCTTCGGAGCCGAAACGCACTCGCACGAGGATCGCAAGGAGCTCGCGCAACGGCTGCAACTGGCAGTCGCCGGCTTGTTCGAGCCCATGGTGGACTTCGCGCCGACGATCGAAGCCAGCGACGAGGGTCGGTCGGACAGCCAACCCGCTGCGGCCCCGCGCTGAAGCCAAGGCACGGGCACGGGCCCAAGCCGTGGTGCCAAGGCGTGGCAGCGCGGACGGCACCGTGTGTGGCGGCGCCGCGCGACTGCCGAGGCCTGTGCACAGCCGCTTCCTGTTTCCGGGCGCGGCCTGTTTCCGGCCGCGCCTGGGACGCTACTTCGCCGTGGTCGGTCGCGGGGAGGGGCGCTTGGCTCGCTCGGTGGCTAGAGCGTCGACCTTCGCGGTGAGGCGCTCGATCTTCTTGGCGAGATCGTGGATCTCGTCGCGGCTCGGAACGCCAAGGCGCTCGAGGGTCTTTGCCATCTGCGATTCCGCCGTGCCGCCGATCTTCTCGCTGATGCGGTCGAAGCGCTGCCCGGCCTCTTCACGCGCGTGCTTGATCCGGTCACGGCCACGGCCCTCGAGCTGCTCGCCCGCCTCGACGAACTTGTGGAACACCTTCGAGCCCTCGCGCTCGGCGGTGGCGAGCACGCCGAGACCGGCGAGCCAGACCTTGTGCGCTGAGTCACGCATATCCTCGAACTTCCCGGAATCCTTGCTCGCGCCTTCGCTCGTGGCCTTGGTCTTCGGCTTCGTTTCAGCTTTCTTGTTCATCTCTGTCCCTCCACCCGTGAGCCGGTCATGGCTCCTTTGGATCGATTGGTTTCTGGTCGGTTTCAGTTGCGAATTCAGTTGCGCGACGCCGCGCGCCGGCCCGTCGTGGACCTGCGGGTCGCCGGCGCTCGGCCGGCGGCCCGAGAAGTCGCGGCTTGCGGCGGACTCGCGACCGCGTCGCGATTGCGATCGTCGGCCCCTTCCAGACCCTCGAGAAGTCCCTCGAGCTCGGCGAGGCGGTCGCGCAGCACGTCGAGCTCTTCGCGCGCTTCGCGCACCGGGGTCCATCGCTCGAGCGCAGCCTGCAGCACGCTCGATGCGCCGTTCTGCACCTGGCCGACGCCACGGCGCAACCGCCGCCCGCCGAGCCGTACCAGCTCGTGCAGCAATGCGCTGGGCAATGCTCGCTGTCCGCTGCGGCCCTCCTCCAGGATGACCTGCGCCAGCGTCGGCGTGGTGACGTCTTCGGCGGTGCCGTTGTCGAGAACCTGGACGGTCTGGCCCGAACGCACGAACTTCGCGATCTCTTCGAGCGAGACGTAGCGGCTCTCCTCGGTGTCGTAGAGCTTGCGGGAACCGTAGCGCTTGATCAGCCTGACCATCTCGACCTCATCTCTCGTCGCGATCTCTCGTCGCGATCTCTCGTCGCGATCTTTCTTCGGCGTAGCGCAGACGCGGGACGCGTCTGGCGACAACGATCATTATGCCGCACTGCGGCAATCATTGCAAGCCGACCGCGAGCGTGTCCGCGATGACACACTGACAGGTCGACTAGGACCCGCCACTCAGGCGGTCCGATGACCCCGCAAGTCGTGAAACCAACGGACACAGGCGGCCAGCTCGTCCTCGTCACCGGCAAGGGCGGAGTCGGCAAGACCACCGTGGCCGCGGCGCTCGCGTGGCAGCTCGCCGAGGGCGGCCGAAGGGTGTTGCTGGTCGAGGTGGATCCCCGCGAGAACGCGCACCGGCTCCTCGGTCTGGCGCCGTCGGGTGGCGAGCGCGTCGCGGTCTCGCGGCATCTCGAGCTGCAGAACCTCCGGCCGCGACACGCCATCGACGCTTTGTTCGAACGGCACGTGCGACCGCGCACGCTGGCGACCGCCATCCGCGACAGCGCCGTGTACGAGCAGTTCGTCGAGGGCTGCCCGGGGCTCCGTGAGGTCGCTACCCTCGGCCACGCGCTGGAAGCGCTCGCAGGCATCGGCGATCGGCACGGGCGCGACCAGCGCTTCGACCTGGTGGTCTTCGACGCGCCGGCCACCGGTCACGGCCTCGCGATGCTCGAGGCGCCAGCGTTGCTCGCGGAGGTGGTCCCCACCGGACCCTTCGGCGAGATGGCGCGGCGCGCCGCCGCTCTGGTCGCCGATCCGGAGCGATGTCGCGTGCTGGCCGTGGCGCTCGCCGAGGAGCTTCCCGTGACGGAGACGTTGGAGCTGCGGGAGGCGATCGAGCGGCGACTCGGACGCCGGATCGATGCGCTGGTGGTCAATGCGCTGTGGCCCGATGACACGACCAGCTCTCGCCAGAGCGCCACTCCACCAAAGACTCCGTCTGGTTCGGCTCCAGACCCCGCCATCACGCTGGTGCGCGATCGCCTCGCTCTCCAGCAGACCCAGCTCGCGCGCCTGCGAGCCGAGTGGGGTCAGCCCTTCGGCCGGCTCCCGCTGGTCCCACTCGATGCAGGCCCTGAGCTGTGCCGGCATCTCGCGGAGCTGCTCGACGACCGGATCCCGAGCCTCCTCGCGAGCGTCCCAGTCGGACAGCGCCGTGCAGCAAGAGCTGCCGCCCCTTCCGAAGCTTCGCGAGCCGATGCTGCGGCGGCTGGGCCATCCCCTGCTCGAGCCAGACCACGGGGAGGAAGACCGCCGCGGAGCTGGATCGACGGCCTGCCACCGATCGTGGTCGTCGCCGGCGGCGGCGGCGTGGGCAAGACCACGATCGCCGCGGCGATCGCGCTCGCGAGCGCCGAGGCGGGCCGCTCCACCCTCGCGATGACCTTCGACCCGGCACACCGGCTGCGCGACGCGCTGGGGCTCGACCCCGATGCGCCCGAGACCCGCCAGCGGGTCCGCGGCGTCGCCGGCAAGCTCGAAGCAAGCCTGCTCGATGCCCGGCACACCTTCGACGCGCTCGTCGAGCGCTACGCGCCGGACGAAGCGGCGCGAAGCCGCGTGCTCGCGAACCCGTTCTACCGCCAGCTCGGCGGCAACCTCGCGGGGATCCTGGAGTACATGGCGGTGGAGAAGCTCTACGAAGAGTCGGCGAGCGACCTGCACGACCGCATCGTGCTCGACACGCCGCCAATCCGGCACGCGCTCGAGTTCCTCGATGCGCCGCGTCGCATCGTTCGCTTCCTCGAGAGCGGCGCTCGGCGCCTCGCCGCCCGCGACTGGTTCGACACGAAGGGCCGCCTGCGGATCGGCGGCCCGTTTCGCGGACGCATCGAGCGAGCGATCGACGAGCTCATCGGTCTCGACTTCGTGCGCGCCGTGCTCGAGTTCTTCGCCGCCTTCGAGCCGCTGTTCGATGGCTTCCGGGAGCGCGCGCTCGAGGTCGAGCGGCTGCTGCGCTCGGAGCGCGCGGCGTTCCTCGTGGTCACCGGGCCCGGCGAAGCGGCTGTCCCCGACGTGATCTTCTTCGCGCGCCAGCTCTCCGAGCGTGGTCACTCGCTCCAACGCGTGCTGGTCAACCGCGTGCATCCGACACCGCCCGCCGCGAGTCGCGGAGCCGACCACGATGCGCTCGAGCTGCTGCGCTGGCTGGCCGAACGCGACACCCGCGGTCTGGAGCGACTCGGCAAGCTGATCGGCGACCGGCCGGTCGGGGCCGTGCCATTGCTGGGTCGCGACCCGAGCGACCTCGATGGCCTGCGGGAAGTAGCCCGCCGCCTCGAGCAGGAAGACTGACGGCAGAAGGCCTTCGAGGCGATTCTGGCTGTCGGCGAGCCTTTGCCTCTTGCCAGTGTATCGGTGTTGTAGTACAGTGCTCCACGTGGCCACGAGCAGAACCCCCGTCTCGGCGACCTCTCATTTCGAAGCAACATGAGTCCCCCCGACCTCCGTATCGACCCGCGCGACCCGCTCCCCATCTGGCGGCAGATCGAGGACCGGGTGCGCCTGCTGGTCGCCTCCGGGGCGCTGCTCGCGGGCGATGCTGTTCCCTCGGTGCGCGAGATGGCGAAGGAGCTCTTGATCAACCCCGCGACGGTGGCCAAGGCCTACCAGCGGCTGGCCGATGCCGGCGTGCTCGAGGTGCGGCGCGGCGAGGGCACCTTCGTGGCGCAGGAGCCGCCGGTGCTCGGCGAGCGGGGTCGCGAGCGCGAGCTGCTGGCCGCAGCACAACGCTACGCGGCGACCGCGCTGGCGCTGGGCGCCTCGCGGACCGAAGCGGAACGCATCCTCGCCGCCGCGTGGCGTGGCATCGGAGACGGCAAGGAGCGCAGGAGGGCAGCGGAATGACCGAGGCGACATCCCATCGACTGCGAGACGTCACCTCCGCAGCGAGCTCGCGCGCGGCGAGCGAGGCGGCGCCGGAGCCGGTCGTGAAAATCCGTCACCTGCTGGTGCGCTACGGCCAGCAGCGCGTGCTCGACGACGTCGGGCTTACGATCTCCGCCGGCGAGGTCTACGCCCTGCTGGGCCGCAACGGCGTCGGCAAGACCTCGCTGCTGCGCTGCCTGCTCGGCCAGCAGAAGCCGGTGAGCGGCGGCATCGAGTTGTTCGGTCGCGACGCGTGGCGGGAGCGCACGGCGCTGATGGCGCGCGTCGCGGTGGTGCCCGAACGGCCCGAGGTGCCGCCCGAGGTCCCGGTCGCGCGGGCCGCGCGCTTCGTCGCTTCGCTGCGACCGGCTTTCGACCACGACGGTTTCGGGGCGCGGATCGAGCGTGCCGGAGTCGATCCGCGCCGCCGCTTCGGGGAGCTGTCGCGCGGGCAACAGACGCTGGTGGGGCTGGCGCTCGCGCTGGCGTCGCGGCCCGAGCTGCTGGTGCTCGACGACCCGACGCTCGGACTCGACGCGGCAGCGCGGCGGGAGGTGCTGCGGGAGGTGGTGGAGGTGCTGGGGGACGAGAAGCTCACCGTGCTGCTGACCAGCCACGACCTGCGAGGCGTCGAGCAGATCGCGACGCGGGTCGGGTTCCTGGCCGGCGGACGTCTGGTGCTCGACCTGCCGCTCGACGAGCTCAAAGCGCGCTTCCGGCGCCTCCTGGTGCAGCGGGGAGCGCCGAGCGCCCTCGCGGCGCAGGCCGGACGAGTGCTGCAGGAGCGCGAGCTCGCCTGGGCGCGGGAGCTGGTGGTGCAGCTCGGTCCGCCGGGAGACTTCAGCGGCGGCGAGCTCGACGCCGACGGAATGGAGAGCCTGGAGATGGACCTCGAGGAGATCTTCCTCGCCGTGTGCGAGCCGGCTGACAGCAAACGAGGAGCGGAGGTGGCGTCATGAACAGCGTGCGCGCGATCGGCGCCCTGATGCGGTTCGAGCTGACCCACCGCAGCCCGGTGCTGCTCGTGGCGCTGGCGGTCGGCGTCGCGACGTTGCCGTTGGCGGCCTTCACGCGCCAGCCGCCGGTGGTGTTTGCCGTCGCGCTCGGGGTCGCCTTCTGCCTGGGCGCCGCGGGGCTCCTGGGCAGCGCGATGCTCGCCGAGCCGCTCTCCCAGGGACGGATCGGGTTCTTCCTAACGCAGCCGATCGGGGTCGCCGCACTGTGGTGGGGACGACTGCTGGGGGTCACGCTGGTGGCGGTCCTGGCTGCCGCCGCGGCGGTGGCCCCGGCCTGGCTGTGGCGCGCGACGCGGCTGCACGCGACCGAAGTCCAGGCGCTCCAGCTGTGGGCGCTCGGTCTGCTCGCCGCGCTGCCCTTCGCGGCGCTCGGCCACGTCGGCGCGACGCTGGCGCG
>DATLFI010000151.1:0-4948 GCA_035524895.1 Thermoanaerobaculia bacterium
CCTGCTCGCAAGCACGCGTAGACCTCCGCCCGGCTCGCGCCTAGAGGCCGGACACCTCCTTCCCGCACCCACCACCGCAGCCGCCGTTGCCGTGGAAGCGAATGCCTCCGGCGGCGGGGCAGGCTCGGACGTTCGCGTGTCGCAAGCCGCGGTGCAGGTTCCGCGCCGGCCCCGGGCTGGGTTCGGCGGCGCGAGGCGGTTCCCGGACCGCAGCCATGGATTCCCGCCGTTGGCGCTACCCATGATGCCGAGCGACGGCGCTCTGGACCTGCGTCCGCCGCCGCTCCGAAACAGCGGCGCTCCGTTCGAGTTCTACTTCACGCGCGCTGCCTACAGCGGCTACGGGCTGCAGGGTTTCGCGAGCTGGAGCGTCGATTATCCGAAGGCCGACCAGCAGTTCATGATCGGCGTCCGGCGTCTGCTCGGCCACCTCGACGCTTACTCCCACGAGAACCCGATCCTCCTCACCGATCCCAAGCTACTCGAGTATCCCTTCCTCTACGCCGTGGAGCCCGGGCACATGGCGCTCACCGAGGAGGAGGTTCTGGGCCTGCGCCGCTACCTGGAGTCGGGCGGCTTCCTGCTGCTCGACGACTTCTGGGGCTCGATCGAGTGGGCCAATCTCGAGCTCGAGCTGGAGCGCGTGCTCCCCGGCCGGCCTTGGACGGAGATCGATCCCGACCATCCGATCTTCCATTGCTTCTACGACGTCGACAAAGTCGTGCAGGTGCCGAACGTCGGCCTTGGCCGGGCGGGCGGTCACACCCACGAGAAGGATGGCTACTTCCCTGCCGTGCGCGGGATTTTCGACGACGACGGTCGGCTGATGGTGGCCATGCATTGGAACAGCGACATGGGCGATGCGTGGGAGTGGGCGGAAGATGCCTACTACCCGCTCGAGTTCTCCACCTACGCGTATCAGATGGGAGTGAATTACATCGTGTACGCGATGACGCACTAGCGAGGCTTCGCCTCAGACCCTCGAGCGAAGCGAGGGGGCTGGAGGCGGAGCCGAAGCAGGGAACACGAGCGCTGTCGGGCTTGTCTTACATTTAGTAGCCATGGAATCGACTTCCTGACCCGGTAGACAACTCTTGGAACGACTGATCGAGATCCTCTTCAAGTACCGCCCGGCGCTCTTTCGCCAGGGCGATCTGGCTCTTGCCGCGCCCCCCGCCCTGGTGATCGTCGCCGTGCTCGCGGCGATGCTGTTGATCCCGGTACTGCTGCGCTATCGAGGCGTCGCGGCGACCGGAGGCCTGCGCTGGGCGCTCCTGGGTATGCGCTTCGCTTCGCTCGGGCTGCTGCTCTTCTGCCTGCTCCAGCCCTCGCTGGTGCTTTCCTCGGTGGTGCCGCAGCAGGCATTCGTTGGTGTCCTCGCCGACGACTCCCTCAGTATGCGCGTGGCGGATGCGGAGAGCGGCCCGCGTTCGACGCAGCTCGCCGACGCGTTGTCGCCGGGAGCAGGCTCCTGGCGGAGCCGGCTGGAAGAGCGTTTCCGGGCTCGCTACTTCGGGTTCTCCCGGACCGCCCGCCGAATCTCGGGACCGGACGAGCTGCGGTTCGATGGCCGGCACACCCGCCTCGACCGGGGGCTCGCCGCGGCTCTCGAGGAGCTCCAGGCCGTTCCCTTGTCGAGCTTGGTGCTGTTCACCGACGGCGCCCAGACCGACCAGCAAGGCCTTGCCGACGTGTTGCTCGAGCTACGGGCGCGCCAGGTGCCCGTCTACCCGGTGGCCCTGGGGTCCGAGCGCTACGCGCGCGATATCGAGGTGAGTCGGGTCGAGGCTCCCGAGCGCGTGCTTCGCGGCTCGGCGCTCTCGGTCGACGTCACGGTGCGCCAGAGTGGCTTCAGCGGCGAGACCGCGACGCTCGAGGTCGACGACGAGGGCCGGATCGTGGCAGTGCGGGAGGTGCGCTTCCCGACCAGTGGTGAGGCCGTCGTCGTGCCGGTGGTGTTCACCGCCGCGGAGGCGGGACCGCGGCGCTTCCGGTTTCGGGTCGCGCCGCGCGCCAACGAGCTGATTCCCGAGAACAACCAGCGCCTGACGCTGATCGAGGTCGAGGATCGGCAGGACAAAGTCCTCTACTTCGAGGGCGAGCCGCGCTACGAGGTCAAGTTCATCCGACGCGCGGTCGATCAGGACGAGAACCTGCAGCTGGTCGGGATGGTTCGTCTCGCCGAGAACCACTTCTACCGCTTCGGGCTCGATTCGGGAGAGGAGCTCGCGTCAGGGTTCCCCACCACGCGCGAGGAGCTGTTCCAGTATCGCGGCCTGGTGCTGGGCAGCGTGGAGGCGAGCTTCTTCACCTACGACCAGATGCGGATGATCCTCGACTTCGTCGGTGAGCGCGGCGGTGGACTGCTGTTGCTGGGAGGCCGGCGCTCGTTCGCGGAGGGGGGGTACGCCGGCACCCCGATCGCCGAGCTGATGCCGGTGGAGCTCGGCGAGCCCGCAGTGGGCGACGACGGGCCTGGCTACTTCGCTCGCTTCCAGGTCCGTCCGACGCCGCTGGGCGCCTCGCATCCCGCGACCCAGTTGGTGCCCCCGGACGCGGACGCCGACCAGTTCTGGGGTGCGCTGCCTGCGCTCTCGACCTTCAATCCCCTGTCCCGAGTCAAGCCGGGAGCGTCGACCCTGCTGGTAGGCGAGGGAGGCGACCTCGACGGCAGCCAGGTGGTGCTCGCTCACCAGCGCTACGGGCGGGGTCGCGCGCTGGCGTTCACCGTGCAGGACGACTGGCTGTGGCAGATGGTGCCGCCGCTCGAGGACCTCACGCACCAGACTCTGTGGCGCCAGCTCATGCGTTGGCTCGTCAGCTACGTGCCGGCCCCGATGGAGCTGCGCGCGGACCGTTCACTTACGCAGCCCGGTGAGCCAGTGACGCTTCGCGCGACGGTACGCGACGGTGCTTTCGCTCCGGTCAACAGCGCGCGTGTGGAGGTCGAGATCCGGTCTCCTTCCGGAGCGGAGTCCGTGCTGCCGCTCGAGTGGACGGTGCGGGACGACGGCCAGTTCGAAGCTTCGTTCACACCCGACGAGGAAGGTCTCTACAGGCTGGCGGGGCGCGCCGAGGCGGAAGGCGTGGAGCTGGGGCGCGCCCAAGTGCATCTCGATTCGTCGCCGCTCGACGACGAGCTGTTCGGCTCCGAGCGGCGAAGCGAGGTGCTCGAGCGCATCGCCAACGAGACCGGAGGCCGCGTCTTCGCGCCGGATCGTCTCGACGCGTTGCTGGACGAGCTGGCGTATGCCCAGAGCGGCGCGACGGTTCGCGAGTACCGCGACCTCTGGGACATGCCAGCGATCTACCTGCTGCTGGTCGGGCTGCTCGGCGGGGAGTGGGCGCTGCGGCGTTGGAAAGGGCTTTCGTGAGCGCTCGCCCGAGGCGTCGGTCGCAACGGGGCGTGTGGGGTTGGGCGCTGCTGGCATGGATTGCCGCATCGCCGGTCGGCGGCGAGACACTGCTGTTGGTGGCCGCGGGTCTCGGAGGCGAGGCGAGCTACAGCGACGCATTCTTCGAAACGGCCGCGCAGCTCCGCGAGGTGGCGCTGGCGTCGGGTGTCGAAGCTGAGCGGGTCTGGCTGCTCGCCGAGGACCCAACGCGCGCTCCGGAGCTCGTGCGGGCCAAGTCCACCAAGGAAAACCTGCTCGCCGCGGTCCGGGAGATGGCTACGCTGTCGAAGGAGGGCGACGACCTGTGGGTCGTCCTGATCGGCCACGGCAGCCTGCGCGACGGGCAATCGAGCGTGAACCTCCCCGGGCCCGATCTCACCGACGCCGAGCTCGCCGCCGCGCTCGCCGCTCTTCCCGGGAGAAGGATCGTGGTGGTCAACACGGCGAGCGCGAGCGGCGGTTTCGTCGGCACGCTGTCCGGTCCCCAGAGGGTGATCGTGACCGCGACCAAGTCGGCGGCGCAGCGCAACGAGACCCGGTTCGCGTCGCACTTCGTGGACGCTCTGGGAAGCGCCGAGGCCGACGCCGACCGCGACGGGCGCGTCTCGGTGCTCGAGGCTTTCCAGTACGCGCAGCGCGAGGTCGAGCGCTACTACGAGGCGGGGCAGCTCCTGCGCACCGAGCACGCCTTGCTCGACGACGATGGGGACGGCGAGGGCAGCCTCGATCCGCAACTCCTGGCTGGCGAAGGCGCTCCCACCGATGGCCTCCTGGCGGCGCAGATCTGGCTTGGAGCCGGGTCGCGAGACGAGGTCCCGGCGGGAATGGAGGAGCTGGCCGTCGAGCGCGCTCAGGTCCAGTCTCGTCTCGACGAGCTCCGCAGGCAGAAGGGCTCCCTCACAGAAGAGCTCTACGAGCAGGAGCTGGAGCGCTTGCTGCTGGAGCTCGCCCGGATCGACCAGCGCCTGCGCGAGGGGCGCACCGCCAGCACGGGCTCTCCCGACGAGTCTGGCGGCGGCGACTCGGTGCCGGAGGAATGATCGTGCCCGGCGCTGCGCGCATCGGTATCGGAGGAGCGCCGGAGGGCGCTGGAGGAGCGCCGGAGGGCGCCGTAGGAGCGCCAGACGGCGCTGTAGGAGCGTCAGACGGCGCTTTAGGAGCGCCAGACGGCGCTTTAGGCGTCCCGCGCGTCGCCGCGCTCCGGTCGAGCCGCGGGACCGCGTGGGCGTGGATCCTGCTGGCGCTGCTGCTGCCTGCTTGCGGCTGGGCGAGTGCCGGGGCCGAGCCGACCGAGGATGGAGTCGAGCTGTTGGCAAGGGGCGAGTACGAGCGCGCGCTCGAGCTGCTCGAGGGTGCGTACCTCGCCGCGACCGCCAACAGTGACGCCACGATCCAGTACGCGCGGGGTCTTCACCAGGTCGGCCGCTACGAGGATGCGGAAAGGGTGCTGTCGCTGCACTTAGGCGAGCGACCAGAGGCGGCAGGAGGGACGCTGGCGCTGCAACTGGCGCGCGCGAAGCTCGCGCGCGGTGACTGGAGTGGTGCCGAGGAGC
>DATLFI010000152.1:0-23024 GCA_035524895.1 Thermoanaerobaculia bacterium
GCCTCGGCCCTCGCCTTCGCGACCATCGCGCGAACGTCCGCCAGCAATGTCGGGACGTCGTAGACGACACCGTCCTTGATGGTGTAGCGGATGCCGCCCTTGCGCACCATCTCGCCGGTCGTCCAGTCGAGCCGCAGAGCGCCCGTGCCGTAGAGCACCTTGAGGTCCTCGAGCGGGTTCTCCGGTACGACCACCAGGTCGGCGAGCTTGCCGACTTGGATGCTGCCGAGCTCGGTCTGCTGGCGCAGCGCCTCGGCACCCGAGATGGTGGCCGCGCGGAAGACCTCGAGCGGATGGAACCCCGCCTCGAGCATCAGCTCCATCTCCTGGACGTGGCCGAAGCCGTACAGGTTGTAGATGTAGCCGGAGTCACTGCCGATGCCCACACGCCCGCCGCGATTCTTGTACTCGTTGATGAACGCCATCCACAGGTGGTAGTTCTCGCGCCAGTCGACCTCGTTCTGGCTGCTCCACGCGAACCAGTACGACCCGTGGGCCTGAGGGCTTGGCCGGTAGAAGTCCCACAGCGAGGGCAGGGTGTAGAGCGCATGCCATTCGTTGCGCGACTGGCGCATCAGGTCGCGACTCGCAAGATAGGCGACGAAGGTGGGGACGATGGTGAAGTCGAGTGCGAGCAGCTCCTCCATCACCTCGTTCCAGCGCGGGCTGCCGGGAGGCGCGGATTGTCTCCACAGCCGGCCGGCTTCCCCGAACCGATGCGCCTCGTTCTGGTAGTTGTAGTCGGCCGGGTAGTGCTGCACCACACGATCGGTGAACAGCGCCTCGGGGAGGCCGTACCAATGCTGCATCCAGTCGAGACCGGCGCGCGCCGTGTCGAGCACATTCATCCGTGTCACGTTGAGCTGGGCGTGGTGCTCGGTAGTGATCAGGCCTTGGGTCTCGGCCTCCTCGAGAGCGGCGCGCAGGATGTCCGGTGGCGCGCCGAAGAATTTGATGCCGTCGGCACCCTTTCCCTTGACCCAGCGCACCCACTCGCGCGCCTGCAGCGGGCTCGAGATCGGTCCGCGGTCGTCGCCGCCACCGCTTCCGAAGACCACCATGGCAAAGATCCGCGGCGAGGTGATGGTGTTCTGGCGCGACTTCTCCTTGTGGAGCATGAGCCAGTCGACATCGAAGTTGCCGACGTCCGCGACAGTGGTGATGCCGTGCGCGAGCCAGAGCTTGTGCACGTAGGTGCCCGGCACTCCCTGCTCCGAGCTCTCGGTGTGCTGGTGGCCGTGCAGGTCGATGAAGCCGGGTAGCACGTACATGCCCGACACGTCGAGCTCTCTGGTGCCCGGAGTAGCTGCAGGTCGGTTCTTCGGGTCGATCGGCGCGCCTGGCGAGCCCACCACCTTGACCTGGACGATGCGGTTGCTCGCGATCACGAGGTCGGTGGGCCCGAACGGCGGCGCCCCCGTGCCGTCGATGATGATGGCGCCGCGCAGGATCAGCCGCTCGTATGGGCCATCGCCCTCGGCACGATCCGGCACCAGGTCCGGGATCTGCCGAGGCGGCTCCTGCGCAAGGAGCTCTTGTGTAAGGAGCTCCGGCGCAAAGAGCGGACCGACCAGCACGAGCGACAGCAAGGCAACTAGCGCCGCGCGGCGTCGCGTGCGCGAGGCCTGGGTGAGACGGAACAGCTCCATTCCGGGTTCCTCCGAGCCAGAGGCCAAGGATACCCCGTCCGGACGACGCGGCCGGTCAGCTCCGCAGGAGCTCGTGGAGCTGCTCCACCAGCTGCTTCGGGGTGAACGGTTTCTCCAGCAGCCGCGTCTTCCCGATCTCGGAGACTGCAGCGAGCCGCTGGTCGTCGCTGCCAGCCCGGTGGTAGCCAGAGATGAAGAGCACGGGCACGTCGCGGTAACGCTCCGGAAGTTGGGCCACCATCTCGGGCCCACTACGCCTGAGCATCACCACGTCGGTGACGATCGCGTCGAAGCCGCGAACGTCCTCCCGAGCGAGCTGAAGGCCTTGGTCTCCGTCGGCCGCGGCGGCCACCGCGAAGCCAGCGGCGCGCAGCGCATAGACAGCGAGATCGCGGACCGCCTGTTCGTCCTCCACCAGCAGGATCCTGCCCCGCACCCCTGCCGGCATTCCCGGTGCCGGCAAGGGTGTGAGCGGGTCCGCGATCACACCCTCGGCGGCGGGCAACGCCACCCGAAACACGGTGCCCGAACCGACCTCGCTCTCGACCTCGATCGAGCCGCCGCCCTGGCGAACGATGCTGTGCACCATCGCGAGCCCGAGACCGGTCCCTTGTCCGACCGGCTTGGTGGTGAAGAAAGGCTCGAAGAGCCGGTCCCGATCCTCCGGAGCAATGCCGCGACCATCGTCGGCCACCTCGAGACAGACCACTCGCCCGCCCGGAGCATGCTGCGTCAAGGTACGTACCGTGATACGACCTCGTTCGCCCATCGCGTCTCGCGCGTTCAGCACTAGGTTGAGCACGACCTGGTCGACTTGCCCCGAGTCTGCGAGCACCGCGGGCAACCCCGCCTGGCTCTCGATCACGAGCTCGATGCTCTCTCCCAGAGACCGCCGCAAGACCGGTTCCAAGGCAGCCACCCGTTCGCCCAAGTCGAGGTTCCGTGGCTCTCGGCGCTGCCTCCGGCCGAACGCGACCAGACGCGAGGTCAGAGCGGCGGCACGCTCACCCGCCCTCGCGATCTGCTCCACTTGCTGGCGTTGCTCGTCGTCCAGGCGCGCGCTGAGCCGCAGTGACTCGGCGTATCCCGTGATCACGGTCAGAAGGTTGTTGAAGTCGTGGGCGATGCCGCCTGCCAGTACCCCGACTGCCTCCATCCGCTGCGCCTGAAGCAACAGCTCCTCTTGACGATGCAGCGTCTTGGCCGCGCGCTGGCGCGCCAGCGCGCTGCCGATGGCATCGACAGCGAGCTGCAGGCCGCGGGTGTCTTCGGCGGCCAGCGGACAGTCCTGTTGCTCCCAGGCGAGGACGCAGCCGCCGGACAGATCGGCTCCGACCCGCAGCGGGAAGATCACCGCCGAGCGAGCTCCCGCGCGAGCCAGAACGCTCGAACCAAGTGACTCTTCGACAGGCCCCTCCTCAGACTGCGGAATCCGCACGACCTCGCCCCGCCGCAGTCGCTCCCTCAGGGCCGGGCCTTCAGCAACGCCTATCTGGTCGGGCGAGCGCGCCCTGTCGATGCCGGGAGCCACCCAGAGCTGGCAGCGCAGCACCAGGTCCGACTCTTTCTCGTCGATCACGCGGGTGCTTGCTCGATCGGCGCCAGCGAACTCACCGAGGAACCCGAGCGCGCGCTCGATCGCCGGTCCGAGGTCGCGCGGCTCCGCGCGCAAGAGCTCGTTCGAAATCGCCGAAAGGAGCGTCTCGAGGCGAAGCCGCCGCAAATCGGCGTCCCGCGCGCGGATCGCCTCGCGCATGTCGCGGAGCACCAACCCCCACCCACCGGCACCGGCGGCATCGCGCTGGCCGACCACAGCCGTGACCTCCACCGGAATGCGTCGATCGCTCCCCGGAACCGTCAACTCGGTCTGCCAGGGGTCCGCGACCGGCTCTCCTGGCTCCGCACGGGGGCGCATCCGAGCGATGTCGGAACTGTCGAACAGGTCCTCGAGCGGCAGCCCCGCACATGCTTCGGCTGGACGCCCGAGCTCCGCGGCCAAACCGTCGCTGACGAATCGAAGCCGGTGTTCGTGCAGCCAAGCCGCCCATACCGGACCGCGGGACAGCAACGCACCGAGCCGGTGGTTCCAACGCTCGAGCGCGGCCGTCCGCTCCGACCAACGCCGGCGGGCGGCCACGATCTGCACGACCAGCAGAGCCACTCCGATGGCCACGAACAGCGGGACGCGTGCCGGCACGCCTTCCCCCGCGGGTCCGGCCAGAAGGGCCGGGAAGCTCGTCACTCCTGCGAACGCAAGGGAGCCTGCGGCCAACGCTCCCGGCCATGCCGGCTTCTCGGCGCGGTGCACCAGGAGCCACACGGCAACGCTCGTCAGCAGCGCCACTCCAACAGCCGCCAGGGTCTGCATGAGTCACGGCATTCTACGCTGGGACCCATGGCCTATGGTTGCGGGCGGCTGTCCTTGCGGCGCTCCACCGGCACAGATGCCGCCCGGCCTGCGAGCTCGGGTCGGCGCGTTCCGCGCCGCGACTCAGTGCTCGTGGTGCTGGTGCATCCCCCCGCCGGTCGCGAGCGCCCAATGGTGCGGGGCGTGGTGCGCACCGAAGGTCAACAATCCCGAGAACCCGAGAGCCCGGATCTTCGCCTGCTGCGCCGGATCGCTCGAGCGCACCTCGAAGACCACGTCGCCGGCGCGAGGCTCCACCCGCACCAGCCATGACGGCAGCTCTTCGGCGAGCGCTCGTGCGTGCATCGCTCCCATCGCCTTGGCGGCGGAAAGCACGCTCTCGGACCCGTCGACGACGAAGCGCATGCCGTCGTCGAGAACCTCCCGCGACACGCGGGCCTCGCGAAACAACAGGTCCATCTGCACCAGGTGATCTCGCAAGGCGTCGAGGTCGACACGGCTCCAATCGGTTGCCGGATCCGCCTCCAGGCGCTCGAGCACCTCGCGGAGAGCACCGAACACCGCCTGACCGGGCTCCTGCAGCGAGCCATCCGTGGACTTCCCCGCGTGCATCGGGCAGGTCTCTCCATCGCACTGATGGCCCGCGCCGCCCCCTTCCTGGTGCGAGCCGTGGTGCGAATCAACACCCTGTTCGTGCGAGCCGTGCTGTGCGCTCACCGAACCGGCCAGCACCAGAACGCCCGCCAGGGCGCCGGTCGCGACGGCCAGCACCGGTCGGGTCGCCCGGAGGCAGGTTTCGGAACGGCAAGGGGATTCGAGGGTCATGGCCCATCCTCCATTCTTTGGAATCTCTTGGAACCGGCAGTCGTCAAGCCTCAAGGCGAGTCGCCAAGAGGGTGCGCGAGGAGCAGATGGTCCTCGACCACCCGACCGCCGATCAGGTGCTCCTGCAGGATGCGCTCCAGCACCGGCGGGTCGCAGCCCTGGTACCAGGTGCCTTCGGGGTAGACGACCACGATCGGGCCCTCGGCGCAGATGCGCAGGCAGTCGACGCGGGAGCGCAGCACGCCACCGGAGTCGGCCAGACCCAGCTCGCGCAGCCGGATCTTGAGGTACTCCCACGCCGCCAGGGTCCGCTCCCGCGGCGCGCACTTGGGCTTGGTCTGGTCGCAGCAGAGGAAGACGTGCCGTCGCGCCACCGGCACACCGATAGCGATCGCCTTCTCGAGAGCGGAGAGAACCGGTTGCGGTTCCTCGCTCACGCCCCGGCCTCGGACTCTGTCCCCTCGCGAAGGCCGATGCGCACACCGGCCACCTCGAGGACGCGCCCGTCGCTCGATACCTCCAGCCCGAGCTCCTCGGCGCTGCCGAGCAGGCGGTCGCGATCCGTCACCGCGACGTCGAAACCGGCGACGCCGTCGCCCCGTCCATCCCGCGCGCGCACGAACCGAATGAGCCCGCGATCGAGCGCGATCGACCGCTCGCTGCCTCTCCCCTTGGGTGCTCGGCCGAGCACCTGTCCCCAGCGCTTCGCCATCGCGACTGGATCCTCGCCCTGCAGCTCCACCGCCACGACCTCGCCTACGACCGAGGTGTCGACCTCGTCGAGCCAGCGCGGACCCGCCCAGTGCCATGACTCCGGCGGCCGCGCCTCGTCGAGCGAGAGGATGGCGCCTCCCACGTCGCGGGGATGGAGGTGCATGCCGCTGATCTCCTCGTGGTCGGACTGCCAGACCACCCGGACCCCCAGCGCCTCGACACACTGACGTGCCTCGTCCAAGCTCTCGACCTGCACGATGACCATGTAACCGCCCTCGCCGCGCCGTTCGAGGAAACGGCCGGCGGCGGTGTCGTCGGCCTTGGGCGCGATCACCTCGAGAAAGGTGTCGCCGATCGCGAAGACGGTGTTGACGAGACCGAACTCGCCCACTCCCGGGTCACGATAACCCTCGCCGAGCTGAAAGAGACGTCGCAACGAGCCCACGGCGGGCTCGAGGGTGGGGGCGACGAGGACAACCTGTCTGAGTCGCATGGGGCTTCTCCCGGGACCGAGGGACGCCCCATTCTGGCATCGACTGCCCGGAGTGGGCGGCGCGGAGAGCACGGGCGCCGCGATCCTCTGGGCGGGTCTCGCAGCTGGCGTCCTGGACGGTACCGGAGGTAGTCGCCACCCGAGATGATTTTACGTCTTTCTTACGTCATGATCTCAGACCGAGCCATGGCAACCCCCCCGAAGATTCTCGAGCCCATCACCCGGTTTCCGGTTCCGAGCTCTCCACTTCCGGCCGGTGAGGCGGCGACGCGGGAGGATCCCGACGACGAGCCACCCGCGAGTCTGCTCCCCGGACGAGCAACCAGAGAGCTGCCGCCCGGCGCCGGCGACGACGACGTGCCGGCCGACCTCTGGGGTTATGGCGACTGGGACACCGTCCGCCGCCGCGGCTACGACTCGCCCGGAGCGCACAAGGAGAAGCTGCGGCGACGCGACTACCGGCACAGGGGGCCACGGCGCCCGTCCGAGTACGCCGAGCTGCGCGTTGCGTCGTCGTTCTCGTTCCTGCGCGGCGCGTCGCTGCCCGAGGACTTGATCGAGCGCGCCGCCGAGCTCGAGCTGCCCGCGGTGGCGCTCCTCGACCGCAACGGCGTCTACGGCGCGCCGCGCTTCTACCAGGCCGCGAAGCAGGCGGGGGTGCGGGCGCTGGTGGGAGCGGAGGTGGTGGTGGCGTGGGAGGGTCACTCCGAGACAGACCCTCACCCCTTCCCTCTCCCGCGAGCGGGAGAGGGCGCCCCCACCCGCAACCCCCGAAGACCCACCCCAGCCCCCGGCGCCCCCTCCCACGACCCCCGAGGACACGCCACAGCCAGCGTTCACGTTCCTCGAAACGTCCTCCCGCTGCTGGTCGAGGACCGCACCGGCTACCGCAACCTCTGCAAGCTGCTCACCTCAGGCGCGCTCGGCCATCCCAAGGGCGAGGCGCGCGTCGACCTCGTGCAGCTCGCGACGTACGCCGAGGGGTTGCACTGTCTCGTCGGTGGCGGCGACGACCCGGTGAGCCGCGCGCTGGCTTCGGGCGGGCTCGACGCCGCGCGTGCTGTGCTCGAACGTATCTGCGACCTCTTCGGCGGCGCGAATCGTGCCAAGGACAACGACTGCCGCGTGCACGTCGAGCTGCAGCGCCACGGCCTGCGCGCCGAGGAGCACCGCAACCGCGCATTGCTCGACCTGGCGCGCCGGCTACGCCTGCCGGTGGTCGCCACCAACGCCGTGCGCTACGCGCGCTGTTGCGACAAGGACCTCCAGGACGTGATGACGTGCATTCGGAATCACACGCAGCTCGACGCCGCGGGCGCGCTGCTCGCATCAGAGCGCCAGCGCCACCTGCGATCGGCGCGTGAGATGGCCGAGCTATTCGCCGACCAGCCCCGCGCGCTAGACGCAGCGCACGAGCTCGCGCAACGCCTCGACTTCACGCTGCAGGACCTCGGCTATCGGTTTCCCGACTACCCGCTGCCGCCGGGCGAGACGCAAATGTCGCTGCTCCGCCAGCTCGCCTGGAACGGCGCGCGCGCCCGCTTCCGGCCGCTCACCGCGAAAGCGCAGGCGCAGATCGAGAAGGAGCTGCGGATGATCGAGAAGCTCGATCTCGCCGGCTACTTCCTGATCGTGTGGGACATCGTGCGCTTCTGCCAGGAGCAGGGGATCCTGGCGCAGGGTCGCGGCTCGGCAGCGAACAGCGCGGTGTGCTACGCGCTGCGCATCACCGCCGTCGATCCGGTGAAGATGGACCTGCTGTTCGAGCGCTTCCTCTCCGAGGAGCGGGGTGAGTGGCCGGACATCGACCTCGACCTGCCCTCCGGCGACCAGCGCGAAAAGGTCATCCAGTACGTCTACCGTCGCTACGGCCCCAAGGAGGGCGGCGGCCACGGCGCGGCGATGACCGCGAACGTCATCACCTACCGCGACCGCCTCGCCGCGCGCGAGGTGGCGAAGGCGCTCGGCTACTCGTCGGCGCAGGTCGACCAGCTAGCCAAGCGGCTCGGGAGCTGGCACTACGACATCCACCGCGGCGACCAGAAGTCGATGGACCGCGAGCTCGACGCCGCCGGCTTCGACCCGGTCGAGCCGCGCATCCAGCTCTTCGCGCGGATGTGGCAGAAACTGCAGAACCATCCGCGCCACCTCGGCCAGCACTCGGGCGGCATGGTCATCGCCGCGGGACGGCTCGACGAGGTGGTGCCGCTCGAGCCGGCGGCGATGCCGAACCGGGTCGTGGTGCAGTGGGACAAGGACGACTGCGCCGACCTCGGGCTGATCAAAGTCGACTTGCTGGGGCTCGGCATGCTCTCGGCGCTCGAGGAAGCGGTGCCGCTGGTACGCCGGCACGAGAAGGTCAACCTCGACCTCGCGCACCTGCCGCCCGACGACCCCGCGACCTACGAGATGATCCGCCGCGCCGACACCGTCGGCACGTTCCAGATCGAGAGCCGCGCGCAGATGGCGTCGCTGCCGCGCAACCGGCCCGAGAAGTTCTACGACCTGGTGATCCAGGTGGCGATCATCCGGCCCGGTCCCATCGTCGGCAAGCTCGCCCACCCGTTTTTCGAGCGCCGGCTCGGTCGCGAGGCGGTGACCTATCCCCACCCGAGCCTGAAACCGATCCTCGAGCGCACGCTCGGCGTGCCGATCTTCCAGGAGCAGATCCTCAAGCTCGCGATGACCGCGGCCGGCTTCACCGGCGGTGAGGCCGAGGAGCTGCGTCGCGCGATGGGCTTCAAGCGCTCGATGGAGCGCATGGGCAAGATCGAAGAAAGGCTGATCGCGGGCATGCGCGAGCGCGGCATTCCGCCGGAAGGTCAACAGCAGATCCTCCAGGCGATCACCTCGTTCGCGCTCTACGGGTTTCCGGAGTCGCACGCGGCGAGCTTCGCGCTCATCGCCTACGCCAGCGCCTACCTCAAGCGCCACCACCCGACCGCGTTCTTTCTTTCGCTGCTCAACGCCTGGCCGATGGGCTTCTACCACCCGGCGACGCTGGTCAAGGAGGCGCAGCGCGCCGGAGTCGCGGTGCAGCCGATCGACGTCACGCGGTCGGGATGGCGGTGCCGATGGGAGGACCCACCCTCGCGCCGGCAGGTCGAGCCCGCAAGGCGGCACTATGCGGCCGGGGGGATCCGCGTCGGCCTGCGCTACGTCAAAGGGCTCCGCCAGAGCGCCGGGGAGGCGATCGAGCGCGAGCAGGCGCTGCGGGCGTTCGCGAGCATCGACGATCTCGTGGAGCGCTGCGGGCTGCGCGACGACGAGGCCACGAGTCTGGCCGAGGTAGGCGCGCTGACCAACCTCGGCCATCCCCAGGTGCGCGCAGCGCGCCGCGAGGATCTCGACCGATCCGCGAGAGCGCTTCCCCGCCGCGCCCTCACCCGCCGCGAAGCGCTTTGGCAGGGAGCGCTTCGCCCCCGCGCC
Source organism: Thermoanaerobaculia bacterium (assembly GCA_035524895.1). GTDB lineage: Bacteria > Acidobacteriota > Thermoanaerobaculia > Multivoradales > Multivoraceae > DATLFI01. Next base: position 9,479 of record DATLFI010000152.1, read on the forward strand.
CTTACCCGCCGCGAAGCGCTTTGGCAGGTCGCGCGCGCGGTCAAGCCGCGCGGCACCCTCTACGCCGGGCTGCGCGACGAAGAAGCCTCGCCGCTGCCAGAGATGACGCCGCTCCAGGAGACAGCGGCGGACTTCGCGGTCGCCGAGATCACTACCGGACCGCATCCGATGACGTTCTTCCGCGAAGGGTTGCGCGCTCGCGGCGTGGTCGCCGCCGCGGACCTCGACCGGCTGCCCGCCGACCGACGTGTGCGCACGGCCGGCTCGGTGATCGTGCGCCAACGACCCGGCACGGCCAAGGGGCTGCTGTTCCTGACGCTGGAGGACGAGACCGGGATGTGCCAGGCCCTGGTGATGCCCGACGTGCTCCAGCAGTGGCGCAGCGTCATCGTGGGCGCGGCGGGCCTGGTGGTCGAGGGCGTGCTGCAGAAGCGCGACGGGTCGCTGTCGGTCAAGGCCGACCGGTTCTGGCCGCTCGACCGCCTGTCGCAGGTGCCCAGCCACGATTTCAGGTGACAGCCCTCAGCGCCACCTGGACCGCCATGCCAGGTCATAGATCCTCCGATCCGACCATCCGATTCGGTCTCCTCATTCATAGGAATCCCGATCATTCCTTCGCGCACGAGATCTCGAAGATCCCGTCCGTCTTGCGTTTGCGGCCGTCTCCGCGACCTGGCATCCCTCCTGCTAGGTGCCTGGCCGACCCCTGGACTTGTCGATCGGGAGGGCATTCGTGCGTCCATCGAATCAGCGTGTACTCGGTTTTCCCTGCCTTGTGTGCGCCGCGGCCTGCGTTCTGGCGCCCACCGGCGGCGCCACCGTCGTCCGAGCGCAAGAGCTCGACGGCTTCTCGCCGGCTCCGGGCAAGGGCGATGTCGCCCTCTCGATCTCCTTCGATTCGTACGACGAGTTCTGGGTGGGCACCGAGAAGGTCTCCGTGCCGGACCTCGGCACCGTCGATTCCAACAGCCTCTCGATCTGGTGGCGTCACGGCCTCACCGAGCGACTCGCCCTCGTCGCCACGCTTCCCTACGTCGATGTCGAGGGCGATGGCCTGGCCAACCTCAGCGACTCGGGCATCCAGGACGCGACCGTCCTGGCGCAGTACCGGCTCTGGACGCGAGAGTCCGGCGCGCGCCATTCGTTCGTGGTCGCCGGCGGCATCAAGACACCGGTCGGCGACTACGAGGGCGACGCGCCGATCAGCATCGGCGACGACACCACCGACGTACTGCTGCGCGCGGTCTACCTGCTCCAGTCCGGCAGCTTCTATCTCTCCACCCAGGTCGGCTACGACCTGCGCAGCGACGACGCCCCCGACGGCCTGCCGCTCGCGATCACCGGCGGCTGGAGCTTTGGTCGCGCGACCGTGAGCGCCACCTACTCCCGCTACTTCGCCGACGGCGGCACCGACATCGGCGACCCGGGATTCACGTTCCCCAGTAACAAGGACGAGTACGAACGCATCGGCGCCAAGCTCTTCAGCCGATTCAACGACAGCTTCGGTTGGAGCATCGCCGCCTTCACCACGCTCGACGGCCGCAACAGCGGCGATACCACCGGCTACTCCGCCGGTCTAGTCCTCAGCTACTGATTTTTCAATCGCTACACGCCCCCCGGAGGAGAATTCCAGACACCATGCGTTACTTCGACCCCAGAACCTGCCTCGCCCCCGCCCTCGCCATCGCCCTGCTCGCGGCGCCCGCCGGCGCGGACGTCGTAACCGATTGGAACAACGCCCTGCTCGACTCGGTGCGCACGGCGCGAACCAACCCGCCGGTGATGACGCGCAACGCCGCGCTCATGAACGTCTCGATGTACGACGCCGTGTCCAGCATCGCCGGCGGTTACGAGCGCTACGCCATCTCAGAGTCCGCGCCGCTCAACGCGTCGCAGGAAGCGGCAGCGGCGGCAGCCGCGCATCGCATCCTCACGGCGCTGTATCCCGCCGACGCGGCTACCTTCGACGCTCTACGCGACGGACACCTGGCCGCGGTAGCGGACGCCGTGTCCCGCGACGCCGGCGCGCAGTGGGGCCAGCAGGTCGCCGACGCGATCCTCGCCTCCCGCGCCAACGACAACTCGACGCTGGTCGTCGCATACACCCCGCCCAGCGGATCGTTCTGGTGGGTTCCCACCCCTCCAGGGAACGTTGCGGCGCTCCTGCCGAACTGGCCCTATGTGACACCGTGGACCATGGTCCGCGGCACGCAGTACCGCGCCACCGGGCCGCCGCCGACCCCCTCGGAGGCGATCTACGCCACAGACTTCGCGGAGGTGAAGAGCCTCGGCAGGACCGATAGCACGACCAGGACCGCCGACCAGTCCGAGATCGCGCTCTTCTGGAACGACGGCGTCGGCACCGAGACCCCGCCGGGCCACTGGAACAGCATCGCCCAGATCCTGGCCGAGGGCGCCGACCTGTCGCTCGTGGAGTCGGCGCGGCTGTTCGCCCTGCTCAGCATCACCACGGCAGACGCCGCCATCGTCTCCTGGGACAACAAGTACCACTACCACAACTGGCGCCCGGTGACCGCAATCCGCGCCGCCGATACGGACGGCAACCCGGCCACGGAGGCGGATCCGGAGTGGACGTCGTTGATCACGACTCCTCCCTTCCCGACCTACACCTCCGGACACAGCACCTTCAGCGGTTCGGCTTCCCAGGTGCTCGCGCTGTTCTTCGGCAGCGACGACATACCCTTCTCGGTAGACTCGGACGGCCTCCCAGGCGTCACTCGCAGCTTCGATTCGCTGTCACAGGCGGGCGAGGAAGCGGGCCAGAGCCGGATCTACGGCGGCATCCACTGGCAGTACGACAACCGCGACGCGATCGCCGGCGGCCGAGCGCTCGCCGAGCACGTGTTCGCGAACTTCCTGCGGCCCGACGGCGCGGGCGCCGAAGAGTGCGCCGGCGGCGAGACCACGCTCTGCCTGCACGACGGTCGATTCTCCGTCACGGTCGACTGGCGCTCCAGCCCGACCACGGCCGGCGTGGGATTCGCGTTTGCGCGGACGCCGGAGGCGGGTGAGTTCGCGTTCTTCGAGCCGGAGAACCTCGAGCTCCTGGTCAAGGTCCTCCAGGCATGCGAGGTCAACGGCCACTACTGGGTGTTCGCGGCGGCCGCCACCGACGTCGAGTACGTGATCAAGGTCACCGACCACGATAGCGGCGCCACGCGCACGTTCTTCAACTCGCTGCGCACCCCAGGGCGCGCGACGCGCGACATCGAGGCGTTCGACTGCCAGTAGCCGAGTGAAGACAGGCTACCCCTGCCCCTTGTCCGGAGGGCGGCGGCCAGCCGCCGCCCTCGTCAGCCACCCTCGTCAGGCGCCCTCCTCCACCACCACCTCCCGCTCCACGCCAGGCGCCTCCACCACGGTCTCGGCACCGGTCGCCCAGCGCACCAGCAGGCGCGCCGGGGCGCCGCGATCCCCGAGGCCGATGGTGAGCACCGGCTCGGACGACGAGAGATACGAGCCGCTCGGCTCGAGCCGGCGAAGGATGCGACGGCCGTCGGACCACTCGACGACCACCGCCGCGCCCTGCCCCCAAGAGTTGCCGCCACGCCCGCGAAGGCGCACCCGCAGCCAGGGCCGGGGCGGCGAGTCGTTGCGCAGCAACACGGCGGGTCCGCCGTTCTGGCTGACCACCAGGTCGACGTCGCCGTCCCGGTCGAGATCGCCGGCGGCTAGGCCGCGACCGACCAGCGCAAAGTGGTCGAGGCCGGCGATGGTTTCGAAGCCGGCGCCAGTGTTGCGGAAGACCTGCAGCGGCTGCTCGAAGGACTCTCGACCGCCGCTCACTTCGCCGATGGCCGGCTCGATGTGGCCGTTCGCGAACGCGACGTCGAGCAAACCGTCGCCGTCGAGATCTGCGATCACCGTACCGAAGGCGAGCTGCACCAGCGTCGCGAGACCGAGGCGCGCCCGCGCCGCGTCGTCGGCGTAGAGACCGTCGGAGTCGGCAAGGAACAGCGCCGCCATCTCGTTCGCGAAGTTGCCGATCACCACGTCCTCGAGGCCATCGCCGTCGAGATCGCCCACCGCTATCCCCATCCCCCCGCGCGCCACACCGGACGGGCCGAGCGCGAGACCGCGCTCCAGCGCCCCCTCGACGAACCCGCCGTTCGCGGCGAGGAACAGGAAGTTGGGCTCGGTGTCGTTGGCCACGGCGAGATCGAGCCGGCCGTCGCGCCCGTGGTCGAGGACGGCGACGCCGAGCGCCTTCCCAGCCAGTCCGAGCCCGGAGACCTCTGTCTCGTCGACGAATCGACCGCCGACGTTGCGGTAGAAGCGGCTCGACACCGCCGGATAGGCCTCGGGCGTGCAGTAGACGCGGTGGATGCCGTCGGGGCTGCAGGGGCGGTCGGTCTCCGGGTTCCACGCCACGTAGCGGCCGGCGAAGAGGTCGAGGTCGCCGTCCCCGTCCGCGTCGAAGAAGGCTGCGCTGGAGCCGAAAGACCAGGCATCGCCCGACCGGCCCGAGCCGGGCAGCCCCCAATCCTCGGTGGCGTCGGCGAAACGCCCGGCGCTCTGATTGAGGAAGAGGCGATCGCCGCGCATGCCCGTCACGTAGACGTCGAGCGCACCGTTTCCGTCGACGTCGCCGACCGCGAGACCCATCGCGTAGCCCGCGTAGCGCAGGCCGGAGGCCGCCGTCACGTCCTCGAAGCGCCAGTCGCCGAGGTTGCGGTAGAGGCGCAGGCCATTCCCGGGCTCTTGCGAAGCACCGGGGCGCAGCGGCGCGCCGTCAGCGAACAGGAGGTCGGCGAGGCCATCCCCGTCGGCGTCGAACACGGCGATCCCCGAGCCCATGGTCTCGGGAAGGAGACGCTCCTGCGAGGCACCGCTACGGTGCACGAAATCGAGTCCCGACCCGGCCGTTGCGTCCACCAGCACGATTGCCGGCCGCTCCTCCGCCACGGTTCCTCCATCCTCGCCGCCACCTTCGGGCGAGCCACCGCCGCAACCGGCCGCCGCCAAACCCAGTGCGAGGACAACACGCGTCGCCACCACGACGCCCCGGACTCTCACGAGCGCTCCGCGGGACGCCAGCCCATCAGCCCGTGCTTGTGCAGGTAGTAGGGAAGGTTGCGCTCGTCGATGCCCAGCAGCTTCGCTGCCTCCCGGCGCACGCCACCGGCGCGATCGAGCGCCGCGACCAAGGTCTGCCGCTCGGCCGCACGCAGCCGCTCGCGCAGGTTGAGCGTCGACGGCGTGGCCGAAGCCGGCACCGACGTCGGCGCGAAGGGCAGGGCGCCGGCGTCGATCCACTCGCCGGGAGCTAGCAGCACCGCCCGCTCGATGACGTTGCGCAGCTCGCGCACGTTGCCCGGCCATGGGTAGCCTTCGAGCGCCTCGAGCGCCTCCGGCGCCAACTCCCGTGCTCCGCGGTCGAGCCGCCCTGCCAGCTCGCGCACGAACGCATTGGCCAGCAGCGCGATGTCCTCGGGGCGCTCGCGCAGCGGCGGAATGGACAGGGTAACGACATTGATGCGGTAGAACAGGTCGGAACGGAACCGGCCGGCCTCGACCTCCGCCTCGAGATCGACGTTCGACGCGCAGATCAGCCGCACGTCCACCCGCGTTGGTCTGCTGTCGCCCACTCGCTCGAAGGCGCCGTCCTGGAGCACGCGCAGCAGCTTGGCCTGGGCATGCAGCGGCAGGGAGTTGACTTCGTCGAGCACCAGCGTGCCGCGGTGGGCGATGTGGAAGCGACCTTCGCGATCGGCAATCGCACCGGTGAACGAGCCGCGCCGGTGGCCGAACAGCTCGCTCTCGAAGAGCTCGGCCGGAATCGCCGCGCAGTTGACGACGACCAGCGACTCGTCGCGCCGCCGCCCGAGACGATGCAGCAGCCGGGCCACCTCCTCCTTGCCCGTGCCCGACTCGCCGATCAGCAGCACCGAGGTGTCGGTCGGCGCGACCAGATCGACCAGGCGCATCACCTCCAGCCAGGCGGCGCTCCTGCCGATCGGCCCTTCGGCTCCCGAGCCGTCGGCGCCGGTGCGCACCCGCGCGTCGCGCAGGTAGGCCAGCTCGCGGCGGCGGGCTGCCTGTTTCAGCGCCCGCTCGAGGGCCAGCACCAGCTCCCCGGCATCGACCGGCTTGAGCAGGTAGTCGGCAGCGCCGGCCTGGAGGCACTCGACCGCCGACGCCACCGTGCCGTGCGCGGTCAGCACGATCACCGGCAGGCCGGGCGCGCGTGCGCTCAGCTCCGTCACCAGGCTGAGCCCGTCGATCCCCGGCATCTTCAGGTCGCTGACCACTGCCTCGACGCCGTCGAGGCGTCCCGACTCGAGCGCCTCGGCGCCGCTGGTGGCGGTGCGCACATCGAAGCCGCGACGCACCAAGATCTCGCAGAGCGACTCGCGCACGTAAGCCTCGTCGTCCACCAGCAGCACCGAGCCGGCCACACCTTCGGGACGCGTCGCAGCAGCGGCCTCGCGCGCCACGGTCACGAAGCCTCCCGCGCGTGCCGGGACACAACAGGCAGCTTCACGGTGAACAGGGCGCCGCCTCCAGGCCGGTTCTCGGCATCGATGCTGCCGCCGTGCTCGTGCACGATGCCGTGACAGACGGCCAGGCCGAGCCCCGTGGAGCCCCGACTCGACACGAACGGCTCGAACAGACGCGGCATCACCTGGTCGTCGACGCCGGGGCCGCGGTCCGCGACCTCGATCAGCACCTCGTCGCCGGCTCGGCTCACGATCACCTCCACCTCGCCGCCCGTGGGCTGCATCTGAAGCGCGTTGAGGACCAGGTTGGTCAGGAGCTGTGCGAGCGCCGTGCGATCTCCCTGCACCGTGACGCCTCCTCCCGCCGCGGTTCCAGCGAGCGCGCCGAGCGCGCGAACGCGGACCGCAACGGCCGGCGCGGTGCCGGCAAGCAGCGATACGGTCTCCTCGGCCAGGGCGAGCACGTCGACCTCCCCGCGCTCGGAACGACCAGGCTCCGCGAGCCGCAGCGCCCGGCGCACGATCAGCGCCATACGCTCGACACCTTCACGAAGGCGCGGGACGCGCTTGCGCGCCGCATCGATACTCCCCGCCTCGAGATCCTCGTCGAGCAAGGTCAGGTGATTGCTCACGCCAGCCAGCGGGTTGTTGATCTCGTGCGCGATACGGGCGGCCAGCCTGCCGACGGTGGCCAGACGCTCCTGGTGCCACAGGGACCGCTCGAGTCGGCGCCGTTCGTCTTCGTGCGCCCGAGCGGCGGCGAACGCGGCCGCACGCCTGGCCTCGCGCAACGCCAGCGCCACCAGCGGCAGTCCCAGAGCCAGGACGAGCAGGTTGAGCAGCAGTGTGGTGCGGTAGCTTCGCGCGAGCTGCTCGAGTGTCCCGAGCAGCTCGCCCTGGTTGCGGCGGCGCTCCAACAGCAGCGCGGGCGGTGCCGAGAAGCCGCGAGCGTCGAGCGGCTCGCGCACCACCAGCTCGCCCTCGCCAGCCGGAGTCCGTTCGTCTCCGCTCACCAGCACTGCGCCGCGGCCCGGAGCCGTGGCCTCCACCAGGCGGCCAGGGTCGGCCACCGACTCGATCGAGCCACCTCCCTCGATCGGCAGGCTCAACCGGAAGGCCCACGGCAGTAGCACCGGAGGATCTGCCACCACCATCGGCTCCGCGGACCCACTTGGACGCGCGATCCAGGTCACCGCAGCACCAGCGCGGTCCAGAACGCCGAGAGCAGCCAGCTCGGGGTGTCCCTGCGCGAAGAGCAGCAGCGTGCTCTCCGTCTCCAGCCTGGCCCAGCGTCGCTGCAGTGGATCCGTCGACTCGCCTCGCTGTCGTGTCTCTTGAAGGCGCTGCGACGAAGCCAGAAAGACCAGATCCGCTCGCAGCGTCTGCAGAGCTACTTCGGCGCTCCGCGCCTGATCGGCGGTGCTGCGGCGTAGCTCCTCGACCGCGGCGACGCGAGCCTGTTGCCGCGCGTTGACGATGCCTGCCAGAGCCGCGCCGTAGATGGCGAGCAGCAGCGCCAGGAGGACGATGCCCGCACGTCCAACGCGCAGCCGCGGCCAACGCCAGGGGATCCTCATCGGTGAGGAGGCTACCAAGCCCGCGCGGCCCCCGCCTCGGGCGCCGTGTCGTGTCGCGCGGCGGTCCGCCGACTGGCCGCCAGCCCGAAGCAAGAACGGGGAGCGCAGTCAGAGCGCTCCCCGTCTTGCTCGGCTGTCTGAGGTCGGTTAGGGAAGCTCGATGCCGACGAAGGTCGTGAGCGCTCCGCGGCGCACCAGCACCGCCACGCTCTCGCCGCTCGCCTTGCCCGCAATCGTCTCCCGCAGCGCCGCGATCGATCCGATAGGACTTCCGGCCACCTCGAGGATGAGGTCACCCCCCTGCAGGCCGCCGCGGGCCGCCGGAGTGCCAGGCGAGACGCCGAGCACGACCACTCCGGAGACCTGGTCGTCGAGACGCAACCTCTGGCGAAGCTGCGGCGAGAGCTCGGAGAGGCGCAGCCCCAGCTTCTCGTAGCTCTCGGGCTCGGCGGGCGCCGCCGGGGGCGGCTCCTCACCTTCAGCGCGCGGGCGCTCCGCCAGCTCCACGCGGAGCGTGCGCGGCTTGCCCCCGCGGAGGATCTTCATCGCGACCTCCCGACCCGGATCGACCGTGGCCACCAGGTTGCGAAGCTCGTTCGCGTTCGCGACCGCTTTGCCGTCGAGCTCGACCACCACGTCGCCCCGCTGCATCCCAGAGCGTTCGGCGGGAGTGTCCGGGCTGACCTCGGCCACCAACGCGCCGCGCCTCGACTCCAGCCCGAGCGCCTTGACCAGGGCGTCGTCGATGTCCTGCGGCAGGACGCCGAGGTAGCCGCGCGCCACCTCGCCGTCCTCGATCAGGTCGGCCATGATGCGCTTGGCCATGTCGATCGGGATGGCGAAGCCGATGCCGACGTTGCCGCCAGTCATCCCTGCGGCGATGGCGGTGTTGATTCCGATCACCCGGCCCTCCAGGTCGGCGAGCGCGCCGCCGCTGTTGCCCCGATTGATCGAAGCGTCAGTCTGGATGAAGTCCTCGTACTGGGCGAGCCCCGCCACGCGACCCTTGGCGCTGACGATCCCGGCCGTCACCGAGTGCAGCAGCTCGAAAGGGTTGCCCACCGCGATCACCCACTGACCCACCTGAACATCTTCCGAGGTGCCGAGGTCGGCAACCGGAAGCTCGCCTTTCACCCGGGCGGGATCGATCTTGATCACCGCAAGGTCGCTGGCCGGGTCGGCCCCGATCAGCTCTGCCGGGTAGCGCTCCTCGTGGATCACGACGTACAGCTCGCTCGACTCGGCGACCACGTGATTGTTGGTGAGCACGTAGCCCTCCGACGAGACGACAACCCCCGAGCCGAGACCGCGCACGGTCGGCTGGCCGAGCTCGAGCTCGTTCTCCGGTCCACGTGGCGCCCGGTCACCGAAGAAGCGACGCAGCATCTCTTCGTCGAGCGGGACGCCGAAAGAGCGCGACATCTGCGGCGCGGGCCGCTCGGAGTAGATGGGCACGACTGCGGGCTTCACCAGCTCCGCGGCATGCTGAAAAGCCAGGCTCAAGTCCCGCGCGAGCTGGCGTCCGCTCGCGACCTCGGCCGGTGCGGGCTGGCCGGCATCGGCCACCGGAACGGTCTTCGCCTTGGAGCCGTCCTCGACGGCATAGACGCCTGCGAACACCGCGGCGCCGAGCAGCACGCCGACCAACAGGGTCGACAGCGTTCGAACAGTCTTCGTCATTCGAGTTCTCCTCGTTGTCCCCGGCTCGCACGCGGATGCGCTCCGCGGGGCTCGGGGGCTGCAAGTCTGGAACGCAGCGCCGGTGTCAAAGTTCCCGGTCGCCGCGAGGTCGAGCGATGTGAGATCGACAGGAGGCGGCAGGAAACACGCGGTACGGCCGCATCCTCGTCGCCAAGCTCCGAAAACCGTCTGCCCCTAGCGCGCATTCCCCGGCGTCCCGCCCAGCCATCGTCGAGGCGTCCGCCAAGGCGTCTAGAGTAGGCGCACTTCCGGAGCACCGCTGGTCGGGACGACGATCTCGAGCTGCAGCGAGTCGCCTGCACCAACCACCGTGGCAAGCCTGGTCAACCGCGCTGGCTCGTTTCGGCGCACGACGTAAACCAGCAGCTCGTACTCTCCAGGCTCGAGACCGACGCTAGCCGACAGCTCGCCGGCCACGCCCTGTCTCCGGAAGAATCCCCGGCGCTCGACGAACGAGAACTCCCGCTTGTAGATCTGGCGGTCGCCGGCATACACCACCACGGAGCCTCGTGGAACCTCTGAACGGAGCCCGATCTCCAGACTGGTCGCCGACGGTGACGCCAGTTGGAGGCGGTCGCGCGCTTCGGCTAGACGCGTCAGGGCAGCCGAGACCTCAGCGGCCCGAGGGGAGTCTCCGAGAACCTCGCGCGCGACGCGAGCTGGGTCCTGGACCGGACGGCGCACGATGCGCGGCGCGTCGGGGACGACGCCCGCCCTCTGCGTGAGCTCCTCGGCGCCGCCGCGCAACTGCTTCGCGGCCGCGGACCTCGGCGCCAGACCCTCCAGGAGGGCCGCCACCGTGATCGCCCCTTCGGGGTCGCCTGCCTGGAGCAGCTTCTGCCCTTCCCGAGCGAGCACCGCCTCGAGCGCGCGGGTCTCCTGCGCCAGGTCGGTTGCCGCGTCGGCTTCGGCGCCGGCGGTACGTTCGAACAACCACCACCCGGAGGCGAGGCCGATCGCGAGCACGAGCAGCAGCACCAACGATCCAATGCGTAGGCGCACCGCCCAGGGCTCAGATTCGTATCCGTGCAGGGCCCGCCCCAGTCGTTGGAGCCGCCGTCCGGGCAGCGGCACGGTCGCCTGGTGGACGCCGGATGACAGCCGCGCACCGACGAGCGTCAGGAGGTCCACCGGGCCCGACATACCGGTGGCCGCACGCACGCCCGCGGCGAGCTCGTCCATCGACTCGAATCGCGCCGCCGACTCTCGGTTCATCGCGCGCTCGATCACGCCTCGCACCGCGGCCGGCACATCGGGAGCGACCTCGCGCAGGGGTGTCACCTCGGCGCGCAAGGTCCCGCGCGCCACGCCGGTCACGGACTCCGCCTCGATCGGCTTGCGCCCCGAGACCATCTCGTAGAACACGGAGCCGAGGGCGTAGACGTCGGCGCGCGCATCCAGGTCGAGACCGAGGAGCTGCTCGGGAGCCATGTAGGGCGGCGTCCCGAACACGGTGCCGTCGAGCTCGAGCTGCGAGGCCCCGGCTGCTCGCGCGATGCCGAAGTCGGTGATCTTGGCGACGCCCTTCACGTCGACCAGGATGTTCGAGGGCTTGATGTCGCGGTGGATCAGGCCCGCATCGTGGAGGTGCTGCAGTCCCGCTGCGACCTGCAGCACGAGAGCTGCCGCATGATCGACCGAGAGTCGCTTCTCCTGCGCGAGGATCTGCGACAGCGTCCTCCCCTCGACGTACTCGAGCGCGAGGTAGAAGCGCCCGGTCTTCTCGTCGCTGATCACGTCGTAGACGGTGACGACGTTGGGATGATTGATACGGCCGGCGCTGCGCGCCTCCTCGATGAGCCGCTGGGCCGATTCCTCGCCGTTGACAGCCGGATCCCGCAGCGTCTTGAGGACCACCTGCCGATCGATGACGCGGTCGCGCGCCAGGTACACCGTGCCCATCGCACCCGAACCGATCTCCCTCGAGAGGTCGTAGCGCTCGTGCAGGTTGACCCGGGCGGTGCTCAGAGGGAAGCCTCCGCGCTAGCAGCAACTCTGGCCATGACACGTACCATATAGCCCGTCGAAGCGGCGAGACGCCAGGCAAAGAGCATCTGTTCGCCCTCGCTAGGATGGACCAGCGCCCGAGCCCCGCCCGAGTCCCTAGATAGCGTGATGACCGACCGTACCCCGCTCACCGCCGACTTCGCGCCCCTCGGCCGCAGCGACTGGGAGGCCTTCGCCCGGTCGAGCCGAGAGGCCCTGCCGCCCGAGCGCCTCGCGGGCCACACCCTCGACGGCATCGAGCTACGCCCAGTCTACTTCCGCGAGGACGGTTTGCCGGACGCCGCATCCTCGTCCCCGGGCGCGCCGCCCTTCCTGCGGGGGGCGACCGCCAGCGGTGCGAGCCGCCACGGCTGGGACGTGCGGCCGGTGCGCGCCGAGGCCACCCCGGAGGAATGGAACCGCGCGGTGCTCGACGACCTCGAAGGCGGCGCCACCTCGATCGAGCTGCGCGTCGCCGCTCCGGGCACGGAGGGCGGCCTGCAGATGACCGGGCTCGAGGACCTCGACCGCGCGCTGGTGGGTGTGCACCTCGACGCCATCGGGCTAGGGCTCGACGCGGGAGTCTCGTTCGCCGCCGCCTCGGCCGCCGTGGTGGCGCTCCTGCGCCGGCGAGGCCTCGACCTGCGCGAGCAGCGTGTCTCCTTCGGCGCCGACCCGCTCGGCGCGCTCGCCCGCTGCGGCGAGCTTCCCCAGGGAGCCGTGCGCGCTCCGGGCGAGCTGGCCGAGCTCGCGGCCTTCGCCGCCGCGGAGATGCCAGGCGCGACCGCGGCGCGCGCCGACGGCTCGCCCTACCACGATGCCGGCGCTTCTGATGCGCAGGAGCTTGCCTGCGTGCTCGCCACCGGCGTCGCCTACCTGCGCGCGTCGACCGCCGGCGGCCTGTCGGTAGACCCCGCTTTCGGGCAGATCGAGATCGCCATCTCGCTCGACACCGACCTGTTCGGCGGCATCGCCAAGCTGCGCGCCGCGCGCTGTCTCTGGTCGCGGGTCGGCGAGGAGTGCGGAGTGACCCCGGACACCGCGGCCGCGATGCGGCTACAGGCGCGGGCTGGCCGGCGCATGCTCTCGACCCGTGACCCACTGCTCAACGTGCTTCGGATCAGCGCCGCGGCGTTCGCCGCCGCCGCCGGTGGCGCCCGCACGATCACCACGCCAGCCTTCGACGAGCTTGGTGCGACCCCGAGCGCCCTCGGCAGGCGGCTCGCGCGCAACGCACAGCTCATCCTGGCCGAGGAGGCCCACCTGTACCGGGTGATCGACCCGGCCGGCGGCTCGTGGTACGTCGAGCACCTCACGGAAGAGCTCTGCGAGCACGCTTGGGATGGCTTCCGCGAGCTCGAGCGGCGGGGCGGCATCCTCGCCGTGCTCGAGGACGGCTCGCTGGCGCGCGAGCTGGCTGCGACAGCGACCGAGCTCGAGCGCGGGGTCGCCACACGGGGAACCATGCTCGTGGGCGTCAACCGCTTCGCCTCGCTCTCTGCGGCTTCGACGGCTCAGCCACACCTCGGAACGGTCCCTGCGGCACCTCTCCCGATCGCGTCGCGACCTTTCCCCGAGCTGGTCGAGTCGTGGCTTTCTGGCGCCGCACCACTCGGCGAAGAACTCGGCGAAGGACGTGAACGCTCGCGCACCACCGTCGCGAAGCTCGGCACACGCCGAACTGCCCGTCCCTTCGAGGCCTTGCGCGCGCGAGCCGACCGGTGGTCCGAGGAAACCGGTATGCGACCGCGCGTGTTCCTCGCCGCGCTGGGCAATCCGCGCGACCACGCAGCGCGAGTCGACTGGGCGCGCGACCTGCTC
>DATLFI010000153.1:0-2747 GCA_035524895.1 Thermoanaerobaculia bacterium
AGACGTAGAGCACCAGCCCCTTCGGCCCGGCCAGGTCCTCGACCGTCCGCCGCTTCCCGTCCTGGTCCGGCAGCTCGAACGCCGGGATCCTCTGTCCTCGCTCCATGGGCTCCCCCCTCTCTGTCGGCGAGCGATCTTCCCGCAGGTGCAGGGCCCGAGCAAGGGCAGTCGTGGCCGCTTGATCGGAGACCGATTTCGCCCTTGACCTTGCCTGGAAAAATTTCTACCATATCCGCAAGAAATGAACACGAACAGGAAACTTCATGCCTCGCAGCTCCGAGAAAGCCAAGTCCGGGCACGGGCGCTGGCTATTCTGAGGACGGCGCGGGGCCTCAAGCAGCGAGAGGTGGCTGAGCTAGCCGGAATCACGCCTACCCAGCTCTCGAGGTACGAGAAGGCCGCGTTCAGCCCCCGCGCGGAGACGTTGGAGAGAGTCATGGAGGCGCTGGAACTGCCGGTCGCTGCGTTCCTGGAAGCGCAGCAGCTCGTGCGGACGCTGGATCGGCAGAGTCGGTCGGCGTCTCCGGAGACGGACTATCCCGCCCCTCGGGGCCGAGCCTCCTTCATCAATGAACAGCGACTCGAAGAAGGAGCCTCCGAGCTCGAGCTCCTGGAATCCGACCGGCTCGCGCGGGACGTCGGCCGGCGAATCGCCGAGTTGGTCCTGTACCTGGTCGACCGGCGTCTCTGAACCGAGTCTGAGGATCTCGCGTGCTACCATGACCCGACGATGCTCAGCGATCTCGCGGCTCGCAAGCTCACCTACGACGACTATCTCCGCCTGCCGGACGATGGGAAGCGTTATGAGCTCATCGACGGAGAGCTCTACGTGACGCCGGCCCCGGGAACGCGGCATCAGTCCACCGTCGCCAACGTCCTGTTTCTGCTGGGCCGCCACATTCGCGAGCGGCGCCTGGGACGGCTCTGGACCGCCCCGCTGGATGTGTTCTTCGGACCGACCGACGTGGTCCAGCCGGACTTGGTCTTCGTCTCCGCCGAGCGGAGGGAGATCATCACAGAAGCCGGGGTGCGAGGAGCTCCGGACCTCGCGATCGAGGTCCTCTCGCCCTCCACCCGCAGGCGCGACGAGGGAATCAAGCTCCGCCAGTACGAGCGCGAAGGAGTTCTGGAGTACTGGCTGCTCGACCCCGACACTCGGACCGCGAAGGTGTTCGGGCGCGAGGAAAACCGCCTCGTGCTCGCTGCCGAGCTCTCGGCCGAAGCGGAGGATGTCTTGACCAGTCCCCTGTTCCCCGGCCTCGAGCTGAACGTCGCCGCCCTCTTCGAATGATCTTCGACCAGCAGGCACATCAGGCCTGAGGCCAGCGAGCGCCGGTGCCGCCGCGGGGTCGGCGGCTACCCGCACGCGCCGTCGTGGTCCTTCTGGACCCCAGCGGCACGGCGGTCGCAGTCGTTGCCGTAGGTCTTACCGTCGCAGCCGCAGACCGGCGCGTACTGCTGGGTGCAGATCTCGGACTGCTCGACGCAGACCCCCTGGAGGTCGGCGCTCTGGCACTCGCCGGCCGGCAGGTCGCAGAACTCGCCCTCCGGACAGGGCAGGCCCTGGATGCCGCCGCAGACCTGGCCGCCGCCGTTCGGATAGCCGTCGTTGCCGCCGCGGCCATAGCCGGAGCAGGCACCGGCCAGGACCGCCAGGACCACCACGGGAAGCCACCGCTGGACCGAATAGAGCATCGTCATCTCCTCCGAGAGAGAATCACTCGACGGCTACTCTACTCCTGTTCTTCCGCAAGTGCCGAGAGCCGACGGACGGTCCCGGCGTCGCCGACGGCCGCGGGGCCCGAGGCGCCCTAGAACCAGGGCTCGTCGGCCGACGGGCCATAGATCGAGGGCACCTTGCCGTCCGCCATGCGCAGGTAGACCGAGAACTGCCCCCGGTGGTGGATCTGGTCGTGGAGCAGGAACCACAGGAAGTCGGTCATCGGCCAGTCCCCCACCTGCTTCGGGCCAGTCGGGAAGGTGACCGTGCCGCCGAGCTGCTCGTCCGAGGAGCCGCGGATCGCCGCGAGCAGGTCCTGCCGCGCGCCCTCGAACGTGGCGACCACCTCGTCGAGCGTCCCGGGCGCCGGCGGGATGCCACCGGAGAGGTCCATCTCGCCCCGGACCGCCGCCGCCGCGAGCTTCATCTCCATCGTGAACATCCACGCGAGCTCCCGCGCCGTCTTGCACTTCCCATGAGGCCGGAGCTCGCCCTCCTCCGCCGGGAAAGCGCGCAGCACCTTCGCGGTCGTCGCGCTCTCCCGCTCCCAGACCTCGGCCAGGGTCTTTCGCGCCCGCTCCAGCTCGGGCTTCTGCGTCGCTTCATCGGTCACGGTTCTCTCCTCCGGGGTCGGCAGCAGGTCTCGCCCACGAAAAGCATCTCACAAACCGCGCGAGAACGCCCTACGTGCGACGAGGACGTAGCTCTACGCCAGCCGCATCAGCTAGCGATCGGCGTCAGGTGGTAGACGCGGGCATCGCGCGTCGCTGCCTCGACATCCCCGCGGCGAAGCGCTTCACGGACCGAGTCAAGCCTCTGTGCATCCTCCAATGACAGGTACGGAGACCATCCTTCATCGGTCTCGATCAGCTCGACCTCCACTTCGGCTGCGTACTCACCTTCGTGGATCAGTTTCCTGTGTCGCCTGCTCATACGTCTCTCCTGCTTCTGTTGTCTTCGCTCCACCGCTCCGCGTCGGGCCGATAACCTGTTACGAGAACGGCCGACGAGTCTTGCCCTTTGGAAT